>NZ_JBHZCN010000010.1:0-123745 GCF_042755465.1 Kitasatospora sp. NPDC059160
GCGCGGAGCCGTGCGGGGCTCCGCGCCGGGACCGGTTCGACCGGCCGGCGGTGGGGCGCCGGCTGATCGGCGGCTCAGTACTGGGAGTAGCCGTCCTCGGAGAGGACGTGCTTCTCGTCGCCGTTGATCGGCGGGTTGAAGATCGACACCAGGTGGAGGTCCTCGTCGGCCGAGGCCACCAGGTGGTGCGGGTCGTGCTGGTTGAGGACGTAGATGGTGCCCGGGACGATCTTGTGGCGGGTACCGTCGTGCTCCACGACCTCACCGGAGCCGCTGATGCAGTAGCAGGCCTCCAGGTGGTTGCGGTACTGCAGGGCGCTGGAAGTGCCCTTGCGCACCAGGGTGTCCGCGACGGCGAAGCCCATCCCGTCGCTCTTGGTCAGCAGGCGGGTGCTCAGGCCGTTGCCCCACTCGACGGGGGCGACATCATCGAGGCTGCGGGTGAACATCTCTGTGGTTCTCCTTCGGAATAGGGTGGGAACTACGGGTGTTGCGGAGGTACGGGCCTTGCGGGTGTGCGGCTCTTGCGGGGTGGGGCGGTTCTTGCAGATGTGCGGCTCTTGCGGGGTGGGGCGGCTCTTGCGGGGTGGTCAGGCAGCCACGGCCGGGCTGTGCTCCGTGATCACGGCGGCGATGGCGTCCAGGGTGCGGAAGTCGTCCGGGCCGAAGTCGATGTCGTCGACGGGGATCCGGTAGGCCGTGGTGAAGTGCGCGAGCATCCGCACCAGGCCCAGGCTGTCGATGACTCCGGACTCGATCAGGTCGTAGTCGCCGGTGAGGTCCGATACGTCCTCGCCGGCCAGGAACTGGTCCACCACGTAGGCGCGGACCTCGGCGGCTATGGCGGTGCTGCTCATGCGGTGGTCTCCTTCAGACGGGTCTGCTTGATCAGGTTCCGGTCGGGCTTTCCGGTCGACGTACGGGGCAGCGGAAGGGCGGTGAGGTGCACCGAAGCCGGGATGGCGTGGCGCGGCAACTCCCGCCCCAGGTGGGCGCGGAGGCCCAGGGTGGTGAGGGCGCTGCCCGGGCGCTGGGCGACGTGGGCGTGCAGGCGGACACCGGCCTCCGGGTCGGGAAGCGGCACGACCACGGCCTCGGCGACGTCGGGGTGGGCCGCGATCACGGTCTCCACCTCCTGGAGGTTGGTGCGCACGCCCCTGACCTTCACGTGCCAGTCCGCGCGCCCCTCCAGGAAGTAGAGGCCCTCGGTGTTGCGGGTGACGATGTCGCCGGTGCGGTAGAAGACCCGGCCGTCCAGCTGGGTGAACACCGCGTCGTTGAGCTCCCGGCGCAGGTAGCCGGTGGTCTGGAAGGGTGTGGACACCAGGAGTTCCCCGGTGCCGACCGTGGCGAGGCGCCGGCCGTCGGAGTCGACGACCACGGCCTCGGTGCCCCGGATGGGGCGGCCGACGGGCATCGGCCCGGTCGCCGCCGGGTCGACCCGGTGGATGAACGAGTCGTTGGTCTCGGTGCAGCCGAAGACGTTGTGGAAGGCGGCCCCGGGGAACGCGGGGGCGACCCTGGCGAGCAGGTCCGCCGGCATCCGGTCACCGGTGAAGATCGCGTGGCGTACGGCGGGGAAGGTGCCGCCGTGGTCGAGCAGCAGCCGGTACACCATCGGCACGCCCTGGACGAAGGTGACCCGGTGCCGGGCGGCGAGCCCCGCCAGGTGGGCGGCGTCGGTGGCCCGCTGCTGCTCCACCAGGACGACGGTGGCGCCCAGTTGCAGGAAGGTCCAGATGTCGAGCAGGGCGAGGTCGAAGTTGAGCGGGGCGTAGGACAGCGCGGTGTCCTCGGCGGACAGCGCGAACTCGCTGACGGCCCAGTCGGCGAAGGCGTCGAACCCGGCGGTCTCGATCGGCACGATCTTGGGGGTGCCGGTCGAGCCCGAGGTGGTCAGCAGCAGCCTGCTCCGGGCCGGGTCCGCCACCGCGAAGCCCGTCGCCTCGGCCTCGTCCGCCGGTACCGGCGCCGCGGCGAGCGCGCCGTCGGCGGTCGCGGTGAGCCGGTGGGAGACCCTGGCCTGCTGCGCCAGGCGCTCCAGTGCGGCACTGCCCAGGTCCGGGGAGGGGGCGAGGGCGACCAGGCCCTCCTGGGCGACGGCGAGCAGCAGGGCGACGGTCTGCGGGTTCTTGTGCGCCGGCACGCACACCGTGCCGCCGGACGGGAGGTCCAGCGCCGACAGGTGCTTGCGCAGACTGCGGGTCAGGTCGTTCAGCCGGCCGTAGGTGACGGCCTGGTCGTTGAAGTGGAGCGCGATGTGGTGGGGCCGCTCGTCGCCGTGGGCGGCGACGGTCTCGGCCAAGCGGGACGATGGCACGGCGGGATTCCTCGCGGTCGGCTCAGCCGCCGGTAACGGGTACCGATCGGCTGTTCGAATTCGTGCGGTGTCGAGGAAGACCGTACCGGGCGAAGTCCATGCTTGGTCAAGCATGCACTTGCCGAAGTGGGTGTGACGCAGACCACCAGACTTGCATGACCAAGCAAAAGACCCCGAACGCGGAATGCGTTCGGGGCCGGGATGGGCGGGCGGAGGCGCCACGCCGGCGCGCCACAGCCGTCCGGGACCGGGGGGAGCCCGGGACCGGACCACTGTGCCGCGCCGGGGGGCGACGGGTCAGACCTGGGTCGCGCGCAGGGCCTGGACCGTGGGGCCCAGTTCGGGGTCTGCGGTGAAGGAGTTCAGCGCGGAGGAGAGGACCTCCGCGTAGGTCGCCCGCGCCGCCTGGTAGCGCTGGCGCCCCTCGTCCGTGATCACCGCGTAGACCCCGCGCTTGTCCGAAGGACACAGGTCCTTGAAGGCGAAGCCGGCCGTTTCGAGCCGGCCCACCAGCCGGGTCACCGACGACTGCCCCAGGCCGACCCGGTCGGCCAGGTCCTGCATCCGCAGCTCGCTCGTCGAGGAGTGGTGCAGGTGCTCCAGGGACCGGTACTCCGACAGTCCGATCCCGTGCTGGCGCTGGAGCGCCAGGGCCAGCTCCCGCTCCACGAACGAATGGAGCGTCAGCACCCGCCCCCAGGCTGCCTGGTCGGAGCTGCGCAGCGGCGCGTGCGGTGAGGTTGCCATAAATGCCTCCCTTGCAGAGGTGTTGCTTGACAGAAGAGTACATGCGCATGCAAGATCCTGGCGCCCCCGATTTTTATTCCGTGGGTCCCCCAAGCGCAGTTCATTGCACGTACAAGCAAACATTCTGCCTGTTCAGCGCCACCGCAGGAGCGCGGGCCGCCTCGGCCCCGCCACACCCCGCTCCTGCCCCCGTCCCCATCGGCGACACCCGCTTCGAGGGAGTCCCGAGCCCCAGCACCTGCGCGGGGCGATCCTCGACGCGCAGGCCCACCAGGACGTCGCCGACGACGGCGCCGCCTGCCGCACCGAAGGAACCTGCTGACATGAGCATCCGTGCCCACTTCGCCTCCGCGGCCCAGCCGCCGTCCCCGGAGCCGGGGCGCCACGTCCTCGCCACCGTGACCTACGGCGCCGCCACCGGCCTCACCCGGGTCGAGCACGGCCACCCCGACCTGACCATCCCGATGGCGGTCACCAACGGCGACGCCTTCCGCGAGGTGTGGACCGTCGCCGAACGGCCGCGCTGGGTCCTGCGCGAGGACAGCGCCTACGCCCACGACGGCCGACACCTCTTCGTCGCCGGCCTCCTGCCCGAGCAGTCGGTCTACACCCCACCGGTGCGGGAGATGTACGAGAAGGCCTTCGCCCTGGTCAACCACCTCGACTACGGCCACGTCTTCCGGATGTGGAACTTCGTCGGCGACATCCTCGGCGCCAACGCCGAAGGCATGGAGGTCTACCGGGACTTCGTCCAGGGCCGCGCCCAGGCCTTCCAGACCTACATGGGCGACACCACCGCCCAACTCCCCGCCGCCACCGGGATCGGCACCCAGGGCCGCGGCATAGCCTTCGTCCTGCTGGCGACCAGAAGAGGCGTGCCCCGCCACCTGGAGAACAGCCGGCAGACCTCCGCCTACCACTACCCCGACCAGTACGGTCCCAAGTCGCCGAGCTTCGCCCGCGCCACGCTCCTGGACGACACCCTCTACGTCTCCGGCACCGCGTCCATCCTCGGCCACGAGACCGTCCACCCGGGCGACGTGCGGCGCCAGACCCGGGAGACCCTGGACAACATCGCCCACCTGATCTCCCGCGAGAACCTCGCGGCCCAGGGCATCGACGCGGGACACGACCTCAAGGACCTACGGATGATCAAGGCCTACGTGCGACATGAAGACGATGTTCCGGCGGTACGCGCTGTCTGTGAGGAGACACTTGGTCTGGGTACTGAGGTGAAGTACCTCAACGTCGCCGTCTGCCGGGACGACCTCCTGGTCGAGATCGAGGGCCTCGTCCCCGCCGTGGGGTGGGACCAGTGACCGCCCTCAAGGTCGGCATCGTCCTGCCCGGCCGCGAGGCCGTCGTCGACGAGGGCCCCTACCCGGCCAACCTCGCCTCGATCGCCGCCCTGGCCGAGGAGTCCGGCTTCGACTCGATCTGGGCCGGCGAATCCCCGCTCGCCCGCTCCCGGATGAACCCGCTGCTCGCCCTCGCCGCCGCCTCCTCGGCCACCGAGCGGGTGCAGTTGGGCACCGCCGTGCTGATGCCGCTGCGCGCCCCCGTCCACCTGGCGCACGAACTGGCCTGCCTGGACCGGATCTCCGGCGGCCGGGTGATCGCCGGCATCGGCTCCGGCTTCGCCTCCCCCGCGACCGAGCGCGAATTCGCCAACTACGGGCTGGACTTCGCCACCCGCTTCGGGCGGATGCGGGAGACCGTCGAGATCTGCCAGGCACTCTGGGCCGCCCGCGGCGAGCCCGTCTCCTACGAGGGAAAGCACTACCGGCTCCAGGACGCCGCCCTGCTGCCCCTGCCGCACCAGCCGCAGGGCCCGCCGCTGTGGATCGCCCACTCCGGCCCCCAGATGCTGCGCCGGGCCGGCCGCGGCTTCGACGGCTGGATGCCGACCTCCACCACCCCCGAGAACTACGGCGCGGGCTGGGAGCAGGTCACCGCCGCGCGCGAGGAGGCGGGCCGCCCCGCCGAGGCGGTCACCGGCTCCGTCTACCTCTCCGTCGCGGTCGACCGCACCCGGGAGCAGGCCGAGGAGACCCTCTGGTCGTACTTCCGCGCCTACTACGGCCTCCCGCTCACCACCATGCGCACCACCCAGGGGATCTTCGGCGGAACCCCGCAGGAGGTCGCCGACTGGCTCCACCAGTACGTCAAGAACGGCGCCCGCCACCTGATCCTGCGCCTGCCCACCGCCGAGCTGACGGAGGCCGCCTACCGCGACGCGGTCCGGCGGACCGCGCAGGAGCTCCTCCCGCTCCTGCGCGAGCTGTGAACGGCCGGTCCCAGGCGCCGGGGTGGGCGGTGTGGGCGGCGGCGTGGCCGATCACCGCCGTGTTCATGCTGTCCAACATCCCCACCCCGCTGCTCGCCCTCTGGAAGGACCGCATCGGCTTCTCCACCGGCACCACGACGGTCATCTTCGCCGCGTACATCGGCGGACTGCTGCTCGCCCTGCCGTTCACCGGCGCCCTGGCGGACCGGTACGGCACCCGCCGGGTGCTGGCCCCCGCCCTGGTCGCCGGACTGGTCTCCTGCGCGCTGTTCATGACGGCCACCCACGTCCTGACCCTGATCGTCGCGCGGCTGCTCACCGGCGTGGCGGTCGGCGCGGTGCTCTCGGCCGGCACCGCGGCGGTCTCCCACGTCGGGGGCCCCGGGCGGCGCCCGCAGGCGGTCCTCGCCGGATCGGTGGCCATCGGCACCGGCCTGGCCGCCGGCCCCCTGCTCGGGGGCAGCGTCTCGCAGTACTGGACGGCCCCCACCGTCACCGTCTTCGTCCTGGAGGGGGTCCTGCTCCTGACCGCCCTGGCGGTCGTGTACACCCTCCACCTGCCGCCCGTGCCGGTCTCCCGGGAGGAACCCGCGCCGGGGTGGCTGCGCCTGCCGTCCGTCCCCCGGGTCAACCGCCGCGGCCTGGCCACCAGCCTGCTGGTCTACATCCCCGGCATGACGGGGACGTCCCTGCTGCTCGCGCTCGGGCCGATCCTGCTCGCCTCCCTGCTGCACACCGGCAACCGGCTGGTGACCGGCGGGATCGGCTTCATGATGTTCGGCGCCTCCACCGGCGTCCAGTTCGCGATCCGGAACCTGCCGCTGGGGCGGATCCTCACCATCGCGGGCGTCGTCACCGGCGTCGCCATGCTCGGCACCGCCACCGCCGTCCGCGCCCACTCCCTCGCCCTGCTCACCCTCGCCGCGGTCGCCGCGGGCGTCGGGCAGGGCATGGGCCAGTACGGCGGCTTCTCCCGGCTGGGGACGGAAGTCGTCCCGACCCGGCTCGCCGAGGCCAACGCGGCGCTCAGCGCGGGCGGTTACCTGTTCGCGGGCATCCTGCCCATCCTGACCGGCTACCTGAGCGACGCCGCCGGGATCGCCACCTCCTCCACCGTGTTCGCCTCCCTCACCGGCGCCGCGGCCCTCGCCGGCGCCCTCCTGGTCGGCACCCTCCGGGCGCGCACCCCCGTCGAGGAGGTACGGGAGCCCTCGAAGGTTCCGGCCTCCTGAACGGCCCGCCCGCTGCGGCCGGATCGCGGCGGGCGGGCTGCCCCCGCGGTCCGCGTGGCGGTCAGCCGACCGCCACGGGCACCCGCTCCGGCACCGCCAGCGCCGCGAGGCGGCGCAGGCTGGCCCGGCGCTGGAGCGCGGCGAGCCCGGTGGACGCCGCACCGAGCGCCAGCCAGCCCACCGGGCCGGCGGCCATCACCACGCCGGTCAGCAGCATCGGCCCCACCGACTTCTGGACCGACTGGGACATCCCCGCCACCCCCAGGTAGGAGGCCCGGGCCCGCGGCGGCGCCAGGCTGACCGCCAGCTCCCAGGAGCTCACCGAGCGCATCAGCTCCGCGAGCGTGACCAGCGCGGCCGCGGCCAGCAGGGCGAGCGAGGCGGTCAGCGGGCCGCCGCCGGTGGAGAGCGCGATCAGCAGGCAGCTCGCGAGCAGCGTCACCCCGTACCAGCCGACCGCCCTGGTCGCCCCGCCCGGCCGCTCCGCCCAACCGGAGACGCGCAGTTGCAGCACCACCACCAGCACGGTGTTGAGGGTGAGGAAGGCCGGCACCACGGCGTGCGGCGCGTCGGTGTGGTGGATCAGCCAGAGCGGCAGGCCGACGTTGAGCACGGAGTCGTCCAGGCACATCGGCAGGTCCAGCAGCACGAACAGCAGGTAGCCGCGGTCGCGCCAGGGGCTCGGCACGGCGCCGCCCCCGGCGGCGGACGCCTCCGCTTTCGCCTTCGCCCCCGCTTCCGCCTCCGCCTCCGCCGCACCCAGACCGCGCCCGGCCGGCTCCTCGGTGCGCCGGATCAGGGCGGCGGCCAGCAGGTACGAGAGCGCGTTGGCCACGATCAGCGCCCGGTACGCGGTGGTGGTGCCGAACGCCAGGCCGATCGCCGCGACGCCCGTCCCGACCGCGTAGCCGCCGTTGGCCACGCTGCGGAACAGCGCCTGGTAGGTGGCCCGCCGCTCGCCCGCGACCCGGGTGGCGAAGAGCATCTCCAGGGTCTTGGCGCCGCGTTCGGCCAGGCAGGTCAGCGCGACCGAGACCAGCAGCGCGGTGAAGTCCTGGACCACCAGCAGCAGCGCCATGGTGGCCACCCGCAGCAGGTGGCAGCCGATCAGCAGCCCGCGCACCGAGAAGCGTTCGGCGGCCCGTCCGGACAGCGGCGAACCGATGATCCCGGCCACCGCGCCCACCCCGAGCAGCAGTCCGAGCCGCCCGGCGTCCATGCCGCAGACATAGGTGAAGTACAGCACGGACGCGGCCGCCCACACCCCGGTGCCGGTCCGGTCCACGCCCTGGGCCAGCAGCATGATGCGGGCGTCCCGCCCGCCCGGCGGCCGCCGCAGCTGCGACCACAGTCCGTTCCCCCGCATGACAGGTCCTCGTTTCGCGTCCACCGTCAATCTCGACATCAAGATACTTCATGTCGAGATAGTCATGGAACCCCGGTCCCGCATACCGGACGCCTCGCCGGCCGGCCACCCCCTCGACGCCCGGCGGACCGTGCGCCACACTCTCCCCAGCAGCACCCGCGCTCCCGACGCACCGGCACCGACGCACCGAACGACCGCACCCTGGAGAGCCACACGGTGACCACACGCCAACTGCTGGAGATCGCGTTCTCGTCCGGCCGGTCCGGAACCGGACCGGCCACCTGGGGCCAACGGGCCATCTGGGACGCCGTACGCCGACTCCCCCCGGCCGACGTGCCGCGCTACACCATCGCCACCGCGGCCCCGCTGGACCCGGGCCTGCCACTGCCCGGAGTGCTCGACGCCCTGGGCCGACTGCTGCACCTGCACGACTCGCTGCACACCCGACTGCTGCCCGCCCCGGACGGCACGCTGCGCCAAGTCGTCGACCCGGACGGCACCTTGACCGTCGAGGTGCACCCGCTGGCGGACGGCGAGGACCCGACCGAGGCCGGTGAGCGACTGCACCGGGACCTGGCCGGACGCCCCTTCGACACCGCCACCCAGTGGCCCCTCCGGGTCGGCGTGGTGACGGCCGACGGCCTGGCCCGGCACATCAGCCTGGCACTCTCCCACACCGCCGTCGACGGCGCGGGGATGAACCGCCTGGTCGCCGACCTGACCGCGCTCAGCCTCGGGCACTCCCCCAGCCAACTCGCCGGGCTCCGCACGCCCGCCCAACAGCCCCTGGAGGAGGCCGAGTTCCAGACCTCCGAGCGGGGCCGCAAGCGCGACACCGGCGCCCGCAAGCAGTTCGTCCGCAAGCTCCGCCTCGCCCCGCCCCGGCTGTTCCCGGAGCCGCCCGCGACCGAGCACCCCGCCGACTTCCCCAACGCCGTCCTGCGCTCCCCCGCCCTGCCCGGCGCGGTCGAACTGGTCGCCGCCACCCACCGGGTGAGCACCTCCTCCGTCCTGCTGGCGGCGACCGCCACGATGACCGCCCGCCTCGCCGGCACCACCGAGGCCGTGCTCAACGTCGTGGTCAACAACCGCTTCCTGCCCGAGCTGACCAACGCGGTGAGCGTGGTCGCGGGCGACGGACTGTTCCACCTCCCCGACGCCACCGCCGAGTTCGGCGAGGTCGTCCGCCGCACCCACTCCGCCGCGATCGGCACCTACCGGCACGCCTACTACGACAAGCTCGCCCTGGCCGCCGAGGTCGAGCAGCTCTCCGCCGAGGGCGTACCGCTCGCCGACCGCTCCTGCGTCTTCAACGACACCCGCGACCTGCTCCCGGCCGCACACGCCCCGGGCGACGAGGGCACCACCCTCAGCTGGCCGGTCGACTTCGAGCCCCGCCCGGGCCTGACCTACGCCCTGGACGCCCTGCAGTCCCCCGAGGCACTGAGCCTCGCCATGACCGCCGACCCGGCCGTCCTCCCCCGCCCCGCGATGGAACGGTTCCTCTACGGCATCGAGGAGTTGATCCTCACCGAGGCCGCCGCCCACCGCTGACCCGGCCCCGCCCGCACCGCCCCCGACCACCGGGGGCGGTGCGCCCACGAGGAGACCGCACAAACGGGTTGACCCCGGGCCCTACCCTGGAATCCATGCGGATCCTCGTACTCGGCGGTACCTCCTTCGTCGGCCGCGCGATCGCCGCCGACGCCCTGCGCAGCGGCGCCGAGGTCACCCTGTTCAACCGCGGCCGGACCAACCCCGGCCTCTTCCCCGAAGCCCGCCACCTGCGCGGCGACCGCGACACCGGCGACTACGCCGCCCTGCGCACGGGCGAGTGGGACGCCGTGGTGGACGTCACCGGCTACCGCCCCCGCCAGGTCGACCAGGCCATGACCGCCCTCGGCGACCGGGTCGGCCGCTACCTCTTCGTCTCCAGCCACGCCGTCTACCACCGGTCCGGGCTCGCCCCGCACTCCGACGAGTCCGCCCCGCTCCGCGCACCACTGCGCGAGGCCGAGGAGCTGTCCGAGGAGACGTACGGCCGGCTCAAGGTCGCCTGCGAGCAGGACGTCACCGCCCGCTACGGCGACCGGGCGACGATCGTGCGCCCCGGCAAGGTGGCCGGGCCGCACGACGAGCAGCGCGGACTGACGTACTGGGCCCGCCGGGCGGCCCGCGGCGGCCGGATCGCCCTGCCCGGGCGCCCCGAACAGCCCGTCCAGGTGGTCGACTCGCGCGACCTGGCCCGGCTGGTGCTCCGGCTGCTCCAGGACGGCCGACCGGGCGCCTTCCACGCCGTGGGCCCGGCCGAACCGACCACCCTGGGCGGCCTGATCGCCACCTGCGCCGAGGTAGCGGGCACCGGGATCGAGCTCGTGCCCGTCCCCCCGGAGACCGCCCCGCCGCCGTTCTTCCCGCTGGTCCGGGCCGAACCCCTCTGGCCCGGCCAGCAGCGCGACCCGTCCCGGGCGCGCGCCGCCGGGCTGCCCGCCACCCCGCTCGCGGTGACCGCGGCCGACGTGCTCGCCTGGGACCGCGAGCGCGGCGAACCGCCGCTGGGGCACGGCTTCACCCCCGAGCAGGAGGCCCTGGTCCTGGCCGCACACGACGCCCGCTGACCAGCGCCCCGGAGCGGACGGGCTCCGGCGCCGTGGACTGACGCACGGCACCCCCCTCCTGACCGATTGTCAGTGCCACCCGCTAGGGTCGGGCCCGAACAATCGCACCACACCGGTACGAATGCACCAGCACGCCCATCAGCCCTACCCACCACCGCCATCAGGGGGGACCATAACCACACCGGGCACCAGCCCGCTCACCACCGCCGACCTCGTGGAGGGTTGGCACCGGGTCGGCGTCCGCCCGGGCATGGCGATCATCGTGCACTCCTCGCTCTCCAGCCTCGGCCGGGTCGAGGGCGGGGCGGCAGCCGTGGTGGCCAGCCTGCGCGAGGCCGTCGGGCCGGGCGGCACGGTGGCCACGCCCGCCTTCACCGGCTCCGTCGTCTGCGACCCGGCACCGGACCACGCCGGGCTGCCCACCCCCGAGATCGCCGAACTTCGGGCCTCCGTCCCGCTGTTCCACCCCGGACTGCCCTCCCCGATGGGCGCGATCGCCGAGGCCCTGCGCAGCCTGCCGGAGAGCCTGCGCAGCACCCACCCGCAGGCCTCGGTCGCCGCCGTCGGCGCCCACGCCCGCGAGGTCACCGCCCGCCGCTCGCTCGGCTGGGCCGTCGGCCGGGAGTCGCCCTTCGGCGCCCTGCACGACCTCGGCGGGTACGTGCTGCTGGTCGGCGTCGGACACAACCGCAACACCTTCCTGCACTACGCGGAGACCTTCGCCCCGAACCGCCGGCTCAAGCTCCGCCGCTTCCCGATGGCGATCCAGGGCGAGCGGGTGTGGATCGAGACCCCGGACGTGGGCAACGACAACGACACCCACTTCCCGGTCGTGGGGCGGGAGTTCGAGGAGCTGGCCGGCATCCGCGAGGTGCTGGTCGGCGACGCGCCGTGCCGGCTGGTCCCGGTCCGCGAGCTCATACCCTTCGCCGTCCGCCGCCTCACCGAACTGCTCGCGGCGGACGGCCCCGGAGCGGCGTAGCCCGGCCCTCCGGCCGGGCCACGCCCGTCACCTCACCCCACCGGGTGTCAGTGCTCGTGCACCGAGTGGGCGTCCTGGATCTTCTTCCAGGACTTCGGCTCCACCAGCGCCTTGACGTCGTCCCGCGCCCCCGGCGCCAGCGAAGCGGCGGCCGGTGCCCCCGGCACCACCGGTCCGACGGCCGGCTTGCCCGGAGTGAACAGCCAGGTCTTGAAGAGGTCCCCGAGCTTCTTCCCGGACACCTTCTCCGCGTACGCCTGGAACTCCGCGACGGTCGCGTTGCCGTACTTGCGCTCGGTGGGCCAGCCCTTGAGGATCTTGAAGAACTTCTCGTCCCCGACGGTGTTGCGCAGTGCCTGGATGGCCACCGCGCCCCGGTCGTACACCGCGTTGGAGAACTGGTTGTCCGCGCCCGGGTCGCCCGGCTTGACGCTCCAGAACGGGTCGTCGGCCGGGTGCGAGGCGTAGATGTAGTCGGCCAGCTCCTGGGCGGTGCCCTCGTTCTCGTGCTCGGACCAGAGGAACTGGGCGTAGCTCGCGAAGCCCTCGTTCAGCCAGATGTCGCTCCAGTGCGCGACCGAGACACTGTCGCCGTACCACTGGTGGGCCAGCTCGTGCACGACCACCGAGGTGTTGGTGCCCTTGGCGAACTGCTTGGGGCTGTAGAAGACCCGGGTCTGGGTCTCCAGGGCGTAGCCGGTCGGGACGTTGGGCACGTAGCCGCCGACCGAGCTGAACGGGTAGTCGCCGAAGTAACCGCTCAGCCAGTCCACCAGCTCGCCGGTGCGCTCGACGCTGGCCCGGGCGGCGTCCGCGTTCTCGCCGAGGTCCTTGCTGTACGCGTTGTAGACCGGTAGCCCGCTCGCGGTGGTGTCGGTGGTGATGTCGAACTTCCCGACCGCCAAGGTCGTCAGATAGGTCGCCTGGGGCTTGTTCTCGCGCCAGCTGTAGCGGGTCCAGCCGGCTTTCGAGCTGGTGCCGGTCAGCACGCCGTTGCTGATCACCTGGTTGCCGTCCGGCACCAGCACCGAGACGTCGTAGGTGGCCTTGTTGCTCGGGTGGTCGTTGCTCGGGTACCACCACCACGCGGCCTCGGGCTCGTCGGCCGCCACGGCACCGTCGGGGGTGCGGTGCCAGGCGGTGAAGCCGTACTTCTTCACGGTGGACGGCACGCCCTTGTAGCGGACCACCACGGTGGCCTGGCTGCCCTTGGCCAGCGGCCGGGCCGGGGTGATCTCCAGCTCCTGCTCACCGCTGGTGGCGAAGGCCGCCGCCCGCCCGTTGACCTGCACCTCGGAGACGTTCAGCGCGAAGTCGAGGTTGAACCGGGAGAGGTCCTGGGTCGCGGTGGCGAGGATGGTGGTGGTGCCCTCCAGCTCGTCGGTCGCGGGCTGGTACTTCAACCGGATGTCGTAGTGGGAGACGCGGTAGCCGCCGTTGCCGTAGGTCGGGTAGTAGGGGTCGCCGATCCCGGCCGCGCCGGGTTGGAAGTCGGCGGCCGAGGCGGGGACGGCCAGGAACAGGCTCAGGGCACTGGCGGCGGAGACGATCAGCCTCTTGCGCAACGTGGTCCTCCAGGATCACCGGATCGATGGGTCGGATCGATCCTTGTCCCGGCAGCCCGCAGTCCACTCCCCAATTGTGAGATGTTCATGAAAAGAAACGCGCCGAAATCACGCCGCCCCACCCCCGTCACCCGCCCCACCCGTACCGCACCGCCCCCGAGGCCCCCTCAGGCCCCCAGCACCACCGGCGCCCGCACCAGCGAGCCGTACTCCGTCCAGGAGCCGTCGTAGTTCTTGACGTGCGGGTACCCCAGCAGCTCGGTGAGCGCGAACCAGGTGTGCGCCGACCGCTCGCCGATCCGGCAGTAGGCGATCACCTCCCGCTCCTCCCCGACCCCCTTGCCGCCGTACAGCGCCCGCAGCTCCTCCGCCGAGCGGAACGACCCGTCGTCGTTCGCGGCCTGCGACCAGGGCACGTTGACCGCCCCGGGAATGTGCCCGGGCACCTGGGCCTGCTCCTGCGGCAGGTGCGGCGGCGCGATCAGCTCCCCGCGGAACTCCGCCGGGGACCGGACATCGACCAGCACCGCGTCCGCACCGGGCTTGGCGAACACCTCCGCCTTGGCCAGCACCTCGTCCCGCAGGGCCCGCAGTTCCGGCCGCTCCGGCCCGGTCAGCCGGTAGCCCGAGTGCTGGTAGTCCATCACCTCGTGGGTGAGCTCCCGCCCCTCCAGCTCCCACTTCTTCCGCCCGCCGTCCAACAACCGCACCGGCCCGTACCCCCGCAGCCGCAGCAGCCAGAACGCGTACGCGGCGAACCAGTTGTTGTTGCCCCCGTACAAGACGACCGTCGTGTCCTCCTCCACCCCGGCCGCCCGCAACAGGTGCTGGACACCCTCCCGGTCGGCATAGTCCCGCCCGACCTGGCTGTGAAGATCGACGGTCCAGTCCCACCCGACCGCCCCGGGGATGTGCCCCCGCTCGTACGCCCCCGCGTCCTCGTCGACCTCGACCACCCGGACCGTCCCGTCGTCCAGATGGTCGGCCAGCCACTCGGTGCGGACCAGTGCCTCAGGATGCGCGTAGCCGTCGCCGGTCATCCCCGGACCTCCTTCACTCCGCCCGGGCCACCGCACCGGCGACCGGGCCGGACAGTTCGACGCTACGCCGACCGTCCGGCCCGAGCCACCCGGCTCAGGAGAACACGACCGAGCGCAGCTTCAACCGGTTGCCAAGCTTCTTTCCGGGGTTCATGACGTAGAAGACGTCACCCGCGCAGTCGAAGTCGAGGAAGACCGTCGCCGTCGAGTTGGTGAAGTTCTCCGGGGCGAACGCCGGGTCCGCCTCGGTCGCCCCGAACAGGTCGATGCACTTGCCGCTCTCCGGGTCGGCGAGCCCTGCCGGAACACCGGGGCCGACCTTGTAGAGGAAGTCACCCGTGGCGGCGTTGGCCGACATCGGGACGGAGACGACGAGGGCGACGGCGCTGGCGACGGCGAGTACGGCATTGCGGATACGCATGGTCGAAAAGCCTTTCAGGTGGCACCCGTCAGGTACCTGATGAATTGGTGCGAGATCACCCTAGAGGCCAGAAATCCGAAGAAACGGTTCTCCTAATCCACCCATTCGAGTGGTTTAGAGAAAAAGCCGCTACCAACCCCAGCCTTCCGATTCTCCGACATTCTTACTGTCAATTCGGCGGCGCCGTGAACAGGTACCCCGAGTCGATCAGCACCGGCAGGTACGCCTTCAGCGCCGCCACCGTCTGCGACCGGTCCCCGCCCCCGTCGTGGTTGAGCACGATCGAACCCGGCCGCACCTCCTTCAGCACCGTGTCGATGATCGACGACGTCCCCGGCCGGGACCAGTCCCTCGGGTCGATCGACCAGGCCATGTTCCGCAGCCCCATCTCGGCGGCCACCCGCAGCGACACCGGCGAGAAGTCCCCGCCCGGCGCCCGGAACCAGGTGGGCAGCCGCCCGGTGGTCCGGTGCAGCAGGTCGCTGGTGCGCTCCAGCTCGTCCCGCACCTGACTCTCCGACATGTGCCGCAGGTCCGGATGGGTCCAGGTGTGGTTGGCGATGTGGTGGCCCCGGTCGGCGATCTCCCTCACCAGGGCCGGGTGCTCGACGGCGTTCTCGCCGATCAGGAAGAAGGTCGCCCGGATCCCGTGCTGCTGGAGCAGGGCCAGCACCTGGGGCGTGTACTTGGGATCCGGCCCGTCGTCGATGGTGAGCGCCACCACCCGCTGGGCCGGGTCCAGGTCGTAGACCGGCTTGCTCTCCGCATCGCTGAGCACCTTGCGGACGGGCTGGACACTCGGCGCCGCACTGGCCGCCGGACTCGCCGACGGAGTGGCGGACAGCGGCACCGGCGAGGGCGTCGGCGAGGACACCGAAGCCCCGGGCGCCCCCGGCACCTCCGTCGCCAGCACCTCCGCCACCCCCTCCGGAGCAGCGACACCCCCACCACTCCAAGGGCTCTTGCAGGCGGCGGCACCGCCGAGCAATGACATCCCGGCCGCTACCATCAGCAGCCTGCGCGAGGTGACCCGAGCGGTCACCGAAGAAGTAATCTGACGATCAGACAGCATTCTGGATGCTTGCCCCGCTGGTCAGCACCCCTCCCCCCGGGCGCCGATCACCACTCCGACAGCCCACACCACCCCCATCCCACCGACCTACCGACACCCCTTCCCCCCATTCCCCCCATGGCCGCTACGCTGTGCCTTCCCCAGTGTGATGATCTGCCATCAGAGGACGTGGCCATGACGACAAGTCAGGACTTCCCCCAGCAGGGCCCGCAGGACGAGGACGCCGTCGAGCTGAGCCAGTGGGAACGTTTCGGCGTCGACACCACCACTCCGCACTCCGCGCGCGTCTACGACTACTGGCTGGGCGGCAAGACCAACTTCCCGCCGGACCGCGCCATGGGCCAGGCCATCGAGGAGGCCGTGCCCAGCGTCAAGGAGATGGCCAAGGCCAACCGCGCCTTCCAGGGGCGCGCGGTCCGCCACCTCGCCCGGGAGCACGGCATCCGCCAGTTCCTCGACCTCGGCACCGGCATCCCCACCTCGCCGAACACCCACGAGATCGCCGAGGCCGTCAGCCCGGGCACCCGCGTCGTGTACGTCGACAACGACCCCATCGTGCTCGCCCACGCCCGCGCCCTGATGGTCTCCAGCCCGGCCAGCCGCACCACCTACATCCACGCGGACCTGCGCAAGCCCGAGGAACTGTTCTCCGACCCGGCACTCACCTCCACCCTCGACCTCACCCAGCCGGTCGGCCTGCTGATGATCGCCGTCCTGATGCTGATCGCCGACGAGGACGACCCCTGGGGCCGGGTCGCCGCCCTGCGCGACGCCCTGCCCGCCGGCAGCTGCATCGCCCTCACCACCCCCACCGCGGACTTCGCCCCGGAAGCCGTCGGCAAGGTCGCCGAAGCGGCCCGGGCCGGCGGAATGACCCTCGTCCCGCGCGGCTACGACGACGTGCTCCGCTTCTTCGACGGCTGGGACCTCGTCGAGCCGGGTCTCTCCCCCGTCCTCGCCTGGCGCCCCGACGGCGAGCCCCCGGCCGACCCGAAGGCCGCCTACTACTGGGGCGGCGTCGCCATCAAGCGCTGACACCACCGACGCGCCCGGGTGACCCCACCCGGGCGCGTCACTTCAACAAGCGCGACATCCTCCGGTCCGCCAACGGCTTCCCCCCGGTCTGACACGTCGGGCAGTACTGCAACGACGAGTCCGCGAAGGACACCTCCCGCACCGTGTCCCCGCACACCGGACACGGCAGCCCGGTCCGTCCGTGCACCCGCATCCCCACCTTCTTCTCCGCCTTGAGCTCCCCCGCCGCCAGCCCCCGCGACCGCTCCACCGCGTCCCGCAAGGTGTCACCCAACGCCTCGTACAACCGCGCCGTCTCCTCCTCCGTCAAGCTCGACGCCAGCTTGTACGGCGACATCCGCGCCACGTGCAGCACCTCGTCCGAGTAGGCGTTGCCCACCCCCGCCAACACGGTCTGGTCCCGCAACACCCCCTTCAACCTCCGCCGCTCCCCCCGCAACAACCCGGCGAACTCCTCCACCCCGAGATCCAACGGTTCCGGCCCCAACCTCGCCACCCCCGGCACCTCCACCGGATCCCGCACCACATAGACGGCGAGCCCCTTCTTCGTCCCCGCCTCCGTCAGATCGAACCCGTCCCCACCGTCCAACCCCACCCGCACCGCCAACGGGTTCCGCGAACTCGGCTTCGCCGGTTCCACCGGCAACGAGTCCCTCCACCGCACCCACCCCGCCCGCGCCAGGTGCACCACCAGATGCACCCCACCCACCTCGAAGTCCAGAAACTTCCCCCGCCGCCCCACCGCCCCCACGGCCCGCCCCTCCAAGGCAGCCACCGGCGGGTCGTACGTCTTCAACGCACTGATCGCCACCACCTGCACCCGCGCGATCTCCCGCCCGACCACCCTCGCGGCCAAAAAGGAACTCAACGCCTCAACCTCGGGCAACTCCGGCATGCGCCCAGTCTCCTCCCACCCCCAAACCCGCACCAACCCACCCACAACAACCACCCACCCCCACCACCCGACCCAGGCGAGAGGGACGCGCTGCGGGAGGGGGCGGTGGAGGGGGTGGGTGCGGAGAGCGGCGTAACGGGTGATTTTCAGACCGCCCACGGCGCCCAGCCACGTGCCCACAGGGTCGGCGGTCGGAAAATCACCCAGCCGCCGGAGCACCCACCCCCGGAACCGCCCCCGGACCAACCCACCCTCCCGAAAGCCCACCCCCACACCCCAGCCCCGCGCAGCGGCCCCCTTTTGCCCCACCCCCCGACCAAGCGCACCCTGGTTCCGGAGGAAACCCCATGACCACCCTTGAGGAACAGATCGACATCACCGCCCCCGCCCTGGCCACCTGGGAGCAACTCCACCGGGTCCACGAGTACCCCCGGTTCGTCGACGGCGTCCGCACCGCCCACCCCCACGGCCGCAACCACGCCCACCTCGCGATCCGCATCCACGGCGCCGAACGCTCCGTGGACACCGAGATCACCGACCGCGGCCGGGGCCGGGTGATGGCCTGGCGCACCCTGGACTCCGTCCACCTGAGCGGCGCCTTCGCCCTGCTCCCCCTCGACCCCGAGCACACCCGCCTCCAGATCCGGCTGGAGTACGACCCGGAGGCCGTCCACCGCGAGTTCGGCGGCCCTCGCGGCTTCGCCCAGGCCGGAGCGATCGAGCGCACGGTCCGCGAAGACCTCGAACACTTCCGAGACATCCTCGAAGCCCGGGTGACCACCGCAAACGGCCACCCCGCCTCAAGCCCTGCCGGCCACCCCCACGGGAACCCCCACACCCCGTAAGAACCACATAAGCCCAGCTCAGCAAGGCCGGTGAGGCTCTTCACAGCCCGCCGCCGACAAGACCGTTCCACTTTCAACCTGTGGCAAACTCGGATGCCATGGACATCGGCCCGGTCACCAGGACGCTCCGCGCGGCGGTCTTCGCCGCGCTGGTCGTGCTGCTCGCCGGGCTCGGCCAGGTGCTGGTCACCGGCCGCTCGCTGCCGGTCGGAACGATGGGCCTGGCCTCGGCCGCCGTCTTCGTCCTGGCCTTCGCCCTGGCCGGCCGCGAACGCGGCTACCCGGCGATCGCGGCGGCGTTCCTCCCCCTCCAGCTCGGCGTCAGCGCCCTGTTCGACCTGGCCCAGCGTTCCTGCCCGTCCCTGCCGCCCGACGCCGGGCAGGGCCTGCGCCCGCTGCTCTGCGGCGGCGGCTCGCTCGGCGGGTTCCTGCTCGGCCACGGCGTGTCCGAGCAGACCGGCATCCTCGTGCTGCTCCTCCTGCACACCGTGATCGCCCTGGCCGGGGCCTTCTGGCTGCGCCGCGCGGACGCCGCGCTGAGCGGCCTCACCCGGGCCCTCCGGACGCTGGGCGAGTTCCTGCACCGCCACCTCCCGGCCGCCGCCCGCTGGCTGCGGCTGCTGACCGCCCCCGTCCCGGCCCGCCCGGTGCTCCGGGCGCCCTTCCCCCGCGCCAGCCGTGTGCTGGTCCCCGCCGAGGCGGCAGTCGTCCGCCCGGCCGTCCGCCGCGGCCCCCCGGTGTTCGCCCTGACCGTCTGAGCGCTTCCCCTCGACGGTCCTCGCTCCCCGCCACGCCCAGCGCCCAGCGCCACGCGCCCGCGCACCCGAGAGCACAGGACGACACCCCATGAGCAACGCCCGTAAGACCGACCGGAAGACCAACGCCACCGAGCGCATGCGCGAGGCCCGCGCCCAGGCCCAGCGCGCCGACCGGGTCCGCCGCCGGGTGGTGGTCGGCGGCGCCTCCGTCGCCGTGCTCGCCCTCGCGGCCGGCGTCGCCTTCGCCGTCGGCGGCTCCTCCGGCTCCTCCTCGACCGCCGGGGCCGGCGGCCCGCTGGTCGTCCCCGCCAACGCGAGCGGCACCGACGGCACCGTGATCACCTACGGCAAGGCCGACGCCCCGCACACCCTGGAGGTCTACGAGGACTTCCGCTGCCCGTTCTGCGAGCAGCTGGAGACGACCACCGGCAAGGCCGTCCAGCAGCTCGCCGACGACGGCACCTACAAGATCGAGTACCACCTCGCGACGTTCCTGGACAAGAACCTCGGCGGCAAGGGCTCGCGCACCGCGCTGGCCGCCGCCGGCGCCGCCCTGAACGAGGGCGTGGACAAGTTCAAGGCCTTCCACGACGTGCTCTACGCCAACCAGCCGGACGAGCGCAGCGACGACTTCGGCGACGTCAACCACATCCTGGACCTGGCCGGCCAGGTGCCCGGCCTCAAGACCGACGCCTTCGTGAAGGCCGTCCAGGACGGCACCTACGCGCCGTGGGCGGCCAAGGTGAACGAGGAGTTCAACAAGAGCGACGTCACCGGCACCCCGACCGTCAAGCTCGACGGCAAGAAGCTGGACGTCCTGACCAACGGCAAGGCCGTCTCGCCCGAGCAGTTCACCGCCCTGGTCAAGCAGGTGACCGGGTGACGCCGCCCGCCCAGGCCGTACCCGCCGCCGCCAGCACGCGGACCTTCGGTGCGAGCCGCCCCTTCGCCTGGCTGCTCCTGCTCGGCGGCGCGGTCGGCCTGTTCGCCTCGGCCGTCCTCACCCTGGACAAGATCCGGCTGCTCAAGGACCCGTCGTACGTCCCCAGCTGCAACATCAACCCGATCATCAGCTGCGGCTCGGTCATGCGCAGCGACCAGGCGGAGGCCTTCGGCTTCCCCAACTCGCTGATCGGCCTGGTCGCGTTCGGCGTGGTGATCGCGATCGGCGCCGGGCTGCTGGCCGGGGCGTCGTTCCGGCGCTGGTTCTGGCTCGGCCTCCAGGCCGGGACGGTGTTCGGGATCGGCTTCGTGACCTGGCTGATGTACCAGGCGCTGTACCGGATCAGCGCGCTCTGCCCGTACTGCATGGTGGTCTGGGCCGCGATGATCCCGCTGTTCTGGTACACCACCCTGCACAACCTGCGCTCCGGCGTGATCCCGGTCGGGCCGAGGGCGCGGACGGTGGTGCGGGAGGCCGTGCGCTACCACTGGGTCGTCCCGGTGCTCTGGTACGCGGTGATCGCACTGCTGGTGCTCAACCGGTTCTGGTACTACTGGAGCACCCTGATCTGACGCCCGTCCGCCGCCCGCCGCCCGCTCCCACCCCGGGGAGCGGGCAGCGGGCGGCGGGGGCCCTCCCCCGGTGAGGCCGCCATGCGACGCAGGATCGTCCTCTTCATGTCCGTGTCCGTGGACGGCTACTTCGAGGGACCGGACCACGACCTCGGCTGGCAGCTCATCGACGACGAGGTGCACGCCCACATGAACCGCGAACTCGTCCGCATGGGTGGTTTCCTCTCCGGCCGGCGCACCCACGAACTGATGGCCGCCTCCTGGCCCACCGCCGACCGGGACCCGGCCGCCGCGGGCCCGGTCGCGGAGTTCGCGGAGATCTGGCGCACCAAGCCGAAGACCGTCTTCTCCCGCACCCTCGACCACGCCGACTGGAACACCACCGTCGTCCGCGAGGTCACCCCCGGCACGGTCGCCGCCCTCGCCGCCGGCCCCGGCGGGAACCTCGCCCTCGGCGGCGCCGACCTGGCCGCCTCCTTCCTGGCCCAGGACCTGATCGACGAGTTCCGCCTCCTCGTCCACCCCGTCGTCCTCGGCCGCGGCACCCTGCTGTTCCGCCCGACCGACCGCCCCGTCCCGCTCACCCCGGTCGAGACCCACCGCTTCACCAACGGCGTGACCCTGCTGCGCTACGCCCGCAGCGGGCCCTCGCCGCTGGACTGACGCAGGGCCGGCGGGCGGTCAGCCGTCGATCGGGTCGAAGGTGAACCGCTCGACCTCGGCGAGGAGTTCGGCGCGGCGGCGGTCGTCGATGAAGGAGGCCCGGAAGGAGTTGGCGGCCAGTCGGCGCAGGGTCTCCTGGTCGAGGGCCAGGGCCTGCCGGACGGCGCGGAAGTTGTCCTCGACGTAGCCGCCGAAGTAGGCCGGGTCGTCGGAGTTGACGGTGACCAGCAGGCCGGCGTCCAGCATCTCCCGCAGCGGGTGGTCGGCGAGGGTGTCGATGCAGCGCAGCCGGACGTTGGAGAGCGGGCAGAGGGTCAGCGGGACCTGCTCGCGGACCAGTCGGGCGACGAGTTCGCCGTCCTCCAGGCAGCGCAGGCCGTGGTCGATCCGTTCCACGCCGAGCACGTCCAGCGCTTCGGTGATGTACGAGGCCGGGCCCTCCTCGCCCGCGTGGGCGACCCGGCGCAGCCCGGCCTCGGCGGCCCGGCGGTAGACCTCGCGGAACTTCGCGGGCGGGTTGCCGACCTCGGCCGAGTCCAGGCCGATGCCGGCGATCCGGTCGAAGTACGGGCGGGCGGCCTCGAAGGTGTCCAGGGCGGAGTCGGCGGACTCGTCGCGCAGGAAGCACATGATCAGCTGGGTGCTGATGCCGTACCGCTGCTCGCTGCGCGACAGCGCGCGGGTCAGGCCGTCCACGACCACGCCGAGCGGCACCCCGCGCGCGGTGTGCGCCTGGGGGTCGAAGAAGATCTCCGCGTGCCGCACGCCCTGTTCGGCGGCCCGGGCCAGGTAGGCGTCCGCGAGGTCGGCGAAGTCCTGCTCGGTGCGCAGCACGGTCATCAGCGCGTAGTAGAGGTCGAGGAAGGACTGCAGGTCGCTGAACGAGTACGCCTTCCGCAGTTCCTCCGTGTCGGCGTACGGCAGTTCGACGGAGTTGCGGGCGGCGAGGGCGAAGGCGAGCTCGGGTTCGAGGGTGCCTTCGATGTGCAGGTGGAGTTCGGCCTTGGGAAGCGGCATGTGCGATCTGTCCGAGCTGTCGGGGATTGGGCCTGAAGGTACGGAATTCATCCTATGATCTCGCCGATCTTCGGGGGCGCCGTGGGCAGCTCCCGGAGGGTGCGCAGCGGCGAGAACAGCGGCAGCGCCCCGGCCACCACGAGCAGGCCCGTCATCACCCACATGGTGGGTCGCAGGCCGATCGCCTCGCCCAGTGCGCCGCCGGTCAGGGCGCCGAGCGGGATGGTGGCGTGGACGGCGAACATCGATCCGGCCGCCACCCTCGTGAGCAGCCCGGGCGGGGTGTAGGACTGCCGGAAGCTGCCGAGCACGACGTTGCAGAACACCACGGCCGCGACCACCCCGAGCGCGCCGACCACGTACAGGGCGGTGCCCGCTCCCGGCCCGGCCAGCGGCATCAGCAGCCCGAGCGGGACGGCGCCGAGCAGCACGGTCCGCACCGCGCGGGCCGTCCCCAGCCGGGCGCACAGCGGGCGGACCGCCGCCGCGCCGAGCACCCCGCCGAGGGCGGCGGCGGAGGCGAGCACGCCGACCCAGCCGGGGGCGATGCCGGCCTCCCGGACCAGGAACAGCGCCAGGATCGCCTGGTAGCCCATGAGGGCGAAGTTGGCGGCCGCGCCGAAGCAGAGGAAGGCCCGCAGGTAGGGGTCGCGCAGCAGGAAGGACAGCCCCTCGCGGACCTGTCCGCGCAGGCCTTCCGGCACCGGCGGCACCGGCTGCGGCCGGGCGCGGATCCGCAGCAGGGTGCCGGCCGCGATCAGGAAGCTCACCGCGTCGATGAGCAACCCGCCTGCGGCGCCGATGAGTTGGACGGCCAGCCCGGCCAGTCCGCGGCCCGCGACCTCGGCCGCAGAGCCGCTGCCCTGGAGCTTGGCGTTGCCCTCGATCAGGTCCGCCGGGGCGACCAGCTCGGGCAGGTACGCCTGGTCGGCGGCGTCGAAGAACACCGAGCAGACGCCGCCGAGGAAGGCCACGGCCAGCAGGTGCGCCAGGGTGAGGACGCCGAACCACCCCGCCACCGGCACGCTGGCGAGGAGCCCGGCGGAGCCGAGGTTGCAGGCGATCATCACGGTCCGCCGGGGCGCCCGGCCGACCCAGACCCCGGCCGGCAGGCCGAACAGCAGCCAGGGCAGCCAGATCGCGCTGGTCAGCAGGCCCGCGGCGAGCGGCCCGGCGCCCAGGGTGAGCACCGCGACCAGCGGCAGTGCGACGGTGGTGACGCTGCTGCCCAGTCGGCTGACGGTCTGCCCGGCCCACAGCAGCCGGAAGTCCCGCTGGGCGAACAGGCCCCAGCGCGAACGGAGTTCGGGGCCCCCGGCGGGCGGGGCGAGGGTGGCGGTCACGGCCTGGCCGGGACGCTGTGGGCGAAGGCCAGGACGGTCTCGCGCTCCCGCCCGTCCTCGGGCACCGGCCGCCGGGCCCACTTCTGGATCACCTCGTGCAGGTCGGCGGCCAGCTCCCGGGCCTCCTCGGGGGTGAGCCGCAGCCAGGCCTCGGTGGCCACCGAGCAGCCGTCCCGCCAGTCGGGGTCGTACCCGCCGCGCCGCGCGGACCACTCGCGGACCAGCTCGACCTTGCGTTCCAGCAGGATCGATCCGGCCGCGTCGGCGACCGCCTCGGCGGCCGGGTCCCCGTCGAAGTCGGCCCTGGTCCAGCTGAGTTCGCGGTCGGCCAGCCGCCACCAGCGCTCCCGCCGGTCCCGGGCGAGCTCGGCCGCCTCCTCGATCAGTCCGCTCTCGGCCAGCACCTTGAGGTGGTGGCTGACGTTGCCCACCGCCTGCCCGGTGCGCTCGGCCAGTCTCCCGACGGTGGCCGGGCCGTCGACCTTGAGCAGGTCGATCAGCCGCCAGCGCAACGGGTGGGTGAGGGCGGCGAGCACCCGGGAGTCCTGGATCTCCCGGGTGCCGCGCGGTTCGTCGGTCGTCCTGCCTGTCGTCTCGTCCATGCCGGGAGGATATCCACAAGAACTCTTGTACGACAGCTCTTTTACAATTCTCCTTGTCCATCCGGACCGCCCCGGACGATCGGGTGCACCGGCGGCGGTCGGCGGGCACCCTGGAGGAGGGGACTTCCGCCGAGGAGGCACCGCGATGCAGCACGCCGACGACCCGCACATCCGGCCCGCGGGCATCTCCCCGCACGCACTGGGCAACGACACCCTGCTGCACGAGCTGGAGCAACTGCACCGCACCCGCCACGAGACCTTCCTGTACGGCTCGGAGGAGGCGCTGAAACGGCACACCCTGCGGACCGGCCAGCTGGAGGCCGAGTACCTGAACCGCTTCCCCCTGCGGCAGGTGACCGCGGCCCGGACCAGGGCCGGCGCCCGGGCCCGGGAGGCGGCCGCCCGGGTGGAGTCGCTGCCGGAGTGACGCCCGCCGGCCCCCGGCGGGACACGCCGGGCGGTGGTGGCGCGCCCCGGGGCGGGGCGTCGGGGAGGGTGTGAGGGCAGAGCACCGGACCCGACCCCCCACTGGGAGCCCCGCATGCCCATCGCCAGCGTCAACCCCGCGACCGGCGAGATCGTCCAGACCTTCGAAGCGCTCGACGCGGCCGGGATCGAGCGGCGGCTGGCCCGCGCCGAAGCCGCCTTCCACGGCTACCGCAGCACCCCGTTCGCCGCCCGCGCCGAACTGATGCACCGCGCGGCCGACCTGCTGGACCGGGACCAGGACGCGCTCGCCCGCACCATGACCGCGGAGATGGGCAAGCCGCTCGCCGCCGCCCGGGCCGAGGCCGCCAAGTGCGCCAAGGCGATGCGCTGGTACGCCGACCACGCCGAGGCGCTGCTCGCCGACGAGCACCCGGACCCGGCCGACGTGGCCGACAGCGGCGCCTCCCGGGCGTACGTCCGCTACCGCCCGCTCGGCCCGGTGCTCGCCGTGATGCCGTGGAACTTCCCGTTCTGGCAGGTGATCCGCTTCGCCGCGCCGGCCCTGATGGCGGGCAACGTCGGTCTGCTCAAGCACGCCTCCAACGTGCCGCGCACCGCGCTGGCGATCGAGGAGCTGTTCCGGCGGGCCGGCTTCCCCGAGGGCTGCTTTCAGACCCTGCTGATCGGCTCGGGCGCGGTCGAGGGGGTGGTCCGGGACCGCCGGGTCGCCGCCGTCACCCTCACCGGCAGCGAGCCGGCCGGGCGGGCGGTCGCGGCCGCCGCCGCGGACGAGGTGAAGAAGGCGGTGCTGGAGCTGGGCGGCAGCGACCCGTTCGTGGTCCTGCCGAGCGCCGACCTGGACGCCGCGGTCGCCACCGCCGTCCGGGCCCGGGTGCAGAACAACGGCCAGTCCTGCATCGCCGCCAAGCGCTTCATCGTGCACACCGACGTCTACGACCGCTTCACCGCCGCCTTCACCGAGGCGATGCGCGCGCTGCGGATCGGCGACCCGATGGACGAGGCCACCGACGTCGGCCCGCTGGCCAGCCGCCAGGGCCGGGACGACCTGGAGGAACTGGTCGAGGACGCCCGCACCCACGGCGCCCGGGTCGAGTGCGGCGGCAACCGCCCGATGGGCTGGGACACCGGCTGGTTCTACGAGCCGACCGTGCTGACCGGCATCACCCCGGCGATGCGGATCCACCTGGAGGAGACCTTCGGCCCGGTCGCCACCGTCTACCGGGTCGCCGACCTGGACGAGGCGGTGGCCCTCGCCAACGACACGCCGTTCGGGCTCAGTTCCAACGTCTGGACCACCGACCAGGGCGAGCAGGAGCGCTTCGTCCGCGACATCCAGGCCGGCGGGGTGTTCTTCAACGGCATGACCGCCTCCCACCCGGCGCTGCCCTTCGGCGGGGTCAAGCGCTCCGGCTTCGGGCGGGAGCTGTCCGGGCACGGCATCCGGGAGTTCTGCAACGTCACCACGGTGTGGATCGGTTGATCGCTCCCGGAGCCGCGACGCCTCCGGTACGGCTGCGGGTACCCGGGTTCGGGCCGGTCAGGTCAGGTCAGGTCAGGTCAGGTCAGGTCAGCCCACCGTCCGGTGCCTGCCCCGGCCGGGCGTCGCCCAGCGGGCGACCATGCCGACCAGCGCGATGAAGGTCAGCAGCCAGAAGAAGGCCATCAGCCCGATCATCGGGTCCCACTCCGTCTGGACCTCGACCATGAGCAGGCCGATCGAGAGCGCGACCATGAAGGTCACCACGGTGGGGCTGAGGCTGAGCAGCCAGCGCCAGGCCCGGTGGCCCAGGCTCGGGTTCTTCGGGGCGTCCGGCCCGGTTTCGAGTTCCTTGTAGCTGAGCAGGTCCATTCGGGATCGCCTCCGGTGCTGGGTGAGGGGGAGGGGGCGGCCCGCGCGGTCAGGAGGCCTTGCGCGGAGCCGCGGACTTGCGGGTGGTGGTCTTCTTCGCCGGGGCGGCCTTCCCGGTGCCCGCGGCCTTTCCGGCGGCGGCGGTCTTCTTCGCGGTGGCGGCCTTGTTCGCGGTGGCGGCCTTCTTCGCGGCGGCGCGCTTGCGCGGCGCCGGCTCCTCGGCGGCCGGCTGTTCGTCGACCGGCTCCGCTGCGGCCGGGGTGGCCGGCGCCCGGCCGCCCTTGGCCTGCCGGAGGCTGCTGCGCAGCGCCTCCATCAGGTCGATCACGTTGTCCGGCGCCTCGCTGGGCTCCTCCTCGTGCGGGAGCTCGACGCCCTCCAGCCGGGCGGTGATCACCTGCTGGAGCGCCTGCTGGTAGTCGTCGTGGAGCTGGGAGAGGTCGAAGTCCTCGGAGAGGGTGTCCATCAGCGACCGCGCCATCTTGAGCTCCTGCGGCCGCACCGCGACGTCCTCCTCGGGCGCGATCCCGGCCGCCGGGCGGACCTCGTCGGGCCAGATGCAGGTCTGGAGCACCAGCGTCCCGTCGTGCACCCGCAGCACCGCGGGCGACTCCCGGGTGCGCAGCGCGATCTTGGTGACGGCGATCTGCCCCGACTCCACCAGCGCGTCGCGCAGCAGGGCGTACGGCTTGGCGGCGGCCTTGTCGGCGACGCCCACGTAGTAGGCCTTGGAGAACATCAGCGGGTCGATCTCGGTGGCGTCCACGAAGGCCAGCACGTCGATGATCTTCTTGCTGGGCAGCGGCAGGTCGGCGAGGTCGTCGTCGCTGAGCGTGACCGTCCGGCCGTCGGGCGACTCGTAGCCCTTGGCGATCTCCGCGTACGGGACCTCCTTCTCCTCCCGTTCGCAGTACCGCTTCATCCGCACCCGGCCACCGTCCTTGGCGTGCACCTGGTGCAGCGGGACGTCGTGCTCCTGGGTCGCGGAGTAGAGGTGGACGGGGATGCTGACCAGCCCGAAGCTGATCGTCCCCTTCCAGGTGGTCTGCATGGTTCCCACTGTGCGCGCGTTCGGCCGGATCGGCCACTTGCTCCGGCAGGGCCCTGGCGGGTTCCCGCCAGCATGACGCTGCGTCAGATTTGAGCCTTTCCCGCCACTTCTCCACCCACCCTGACCTGGCCTTTTGTGTCCGGTGAGCGAACAGTTATCTCTCAGCTGTTCCGATACCCGGGCGTAGAAGTTAGGTTGCACCGCAATGCGCGGGTCTGTCCCCCACCCTCCGGCACGACGAGCCGAGGGTCATGCCGCGCCGGAAAGGCAGAAGGCACCCTCCATGAGTGCGGACACCACCAAGCAGGCCGCGGACACCACCCAGGTCCCCCACCAGCTCGGCCCGGTCGGACACGGCGGCGACGGCCACCTGAAGGCCGGGCTCAAGAACCGGCACCTGTCGATGATCGCGATCGGCGGCGTGATCGGCGCCGGCCTGTTCGTCGGCTCCGGTGCGGGCATCGCCTCCACCGGTCCCGGCATCCTCCTCTCCTACACCCTGGCCGGCGTGCTGGTGGTGCTGGTGATGCGGATGCTCGGCGAGATGGCGGCGGCCGACCCGCAGAGCGGCTCGTTCTCGGCGTACGCGGACCGCGCGCTGGGCCGCTGGGCCGGCTTCACCATCGGCTGGCTGTACTGGTTCTTCTGGGTCGTGGTGCTCGCCGTCGAGGCGACGGCCGGCGCCAAGATCCTCAACCACTGGGTGCCGGGCGTGCCGCAGTGGGGCTGGGCCCTGATCGTGATGGCGGTGCTGACCTCCACCAACCTGTTCTCGGTCGCCTCCTACGGCGAGTTCGAGTTCTGGTTCGCCGGGATCAAGGTGGTGGCGATCGCCGCGTTCCTGGTGATCGGCACCCTCGCCGTCTTCGGCGTGCTGCCGGACACCCACGCGGTCGGCGCCAGCAACCTGACCGGCCACGGCGGCTTCCTGCCGCACGGCGTGGGCGCGGTGTTCACCGGCATGCTCACGGTCGTCTTCGCCTTCATGGGCAGCGAGATCGTCACCCTGGCGGCAGGCGAGTCGGAGGACCCGGAGAAGGCGGTCAGCAAGGCCACCAACAGCGTGATCTGGCGGATCGGGATCTTCTACCTGGGCTCCATCCTGCTGGTGGTGACCCTGCTGCCGTGGGACTCCGCCGCGGTGAAGGACAGCCCGTACGTGGCGGTGCTCGACCACGTGGGCATCCCGCACGCGGGCCAGGTGATGGACGTGATCGTGCTGACGGCGGTGCTCTCCTGCCTCAACTCCGGGATGTACACCGCCTCCCGGATGGCCTTCTCGCTCGGCCGGCGCGGCGACGCCCCGAAGGTCTTCGCGACGGTGAACTCGCGCGGCGTGCCGATGGTGGCCATCCTCTCCTCGGTGGTCTTCGGCTTCATCGCGGTCTTCTTCAACTACACCTCGCCGAACACCGTGTTCGCCTTCCTGCTGAACTCCTCCGGTGCGATCGCGCTCTTCGTCTGGCTGGTGATCTGCGCGACCCAGCTGCGGATGCGCAAGATCATCGAGCGTGAGATGCCCGAGCGGCACACCGTCCGGATGTGGCTGTACCCCTATCTCACCTGGGTGGCCATCGGCATGATCGGCTTCGTCGTGGTGTACATGTTCACCGACCCCGACGGACGCAAGCAGATGTACCTGTCGCTGGTGGCCGCGGCGATCGTGCTCGGTGCCTCGGCCGTGGTGGGCCGGCGCCGGCGGGCGGCGGTGGCGGCGGGGTCCTGAACCCGTCCGCCCCCGCGCGGGAACGCCGGGCCCGGGAGCCGTTGCGGAGGCTCCCGGGCCCGGTGCCGTTCCATGCCCGGACGAGGGCGGTCGGCCGGACGGCCCGCCGCGCGGCGGACTGCGGACTGCGGACCGGTGGCGGTAGACCGATGACCGGCGACCGGCCGGTCACGCTGCGTCGATGTCGGCGCCGCGGACGTGTGAGCCCGCCCACAGGGGGTTTCGCATCTACGGTCCTGGATAGTTGTCGCACTCCGCCCGTGCCGCCCCCGACACCGACCGTCACTCCCGGGCCGCCCGCCCGGACACCGGGCCCGCCCCGAAGAACCCAGGCCATGGAGCCTTCCGGCCCCACCTTCCGTCGGCGGCCCCCACCCTCGACCCGCGAACATCAAAGCCGGACAAAGCACCACAAACACACCGGCACGCCGGACCGCAAGCGCCCGCTCGGCCACTACTCGTCGTAGTAGCGAACCCTTTTGCCACCCGTCCCCGGCCCTGCCAAGAATGGCCCGTCGCCAGGCAGCGCCGGCCGGCCCCGTCCGCCGTGCGCAGCCCGCCCGCCCCGCCGCTCTCGGCCGGGGCGCCACGGCCGTCCCGGACGGCCGCGCGGGCCCCGCTCACCCGGAGCCCGTGCGATGCCCCGCGCCCAGTGCCCCGGCACGGCCCCCGACGGAAAAGGACCGCCCGCTCCATGCAGCTCAGTCATGCCCGCCGCAACTCCCTGATCACCGGCGTCGCCACCCTCGTGGTCGCGAGCGCCGCCACCGCCGCGCTCGCCATCCCGCAGGCCGGGAACACCGCCGAGGCCGCCGCCCCCGCGGCCGCCGTCTCGGTGGACGGCAAGCCGGTGGCCGACCAGGCGCAGGCCGACACCGCTGCCGCTGCCCAGCAGGCCGCCCAGGACGCCCAGGCGGCCCAGGAGGCCCAGGCGAAGGCCGATGCGGACGCCAAGGCCCAGGCCGACGCCCAGGCGCAGGCCGCGGCCGACGCGAAGGCCCAGGCGGACGCCAAGGCCCAGGCCGACGCCGCCGCCTCCCGCTCGCAGCAGCGCCAGAGCCTCGCCGCCCCGACCGGCACCCCGCAGCAGATCGCCGCCCAGATCGTGCCGGCCGGCCAGCTGCAGTGCTTCAGCAACATCGTGGCCCGCGAGAGCAGCTGGAACCCGATGGCCGTCAACGCCTCCTCCGGCGCCTACGGCCTGGTCCAGGCGCTGCCGGGCACCAAGATGGCCTCGGCCGGCTCGGACTGGAAGACCAACCCGGCCACCCAGATCAAGTGGGGCCTGGACTACATGAACTCCCGCTACGGCAGCCCGTGCGGCGCCTGGGCGTTCTGGCAGAGCCACCACTGGTACTGAGCCGCCCGGCTCCGGCCCTCCCGCGCACCCGTCCCGGGCCCGCGACGCACCCCGCGTCGCGGGCCCGGCGCACGTCCGGCCCGGTGCGTCCCACCTGGCGTGGACGCGTCCGGAAGGCGGCGTGAAGATATGGCGTACGCTCGTACGATTTGCCACTAATTGCTCGTAATTACGCACCGTCAGCCCTTTGCCACGGTTCGCGCGCCCTCTTACGCTCCGGCGTCATGCCCTCACCCCTGATCAGCGTCGTGCTCACCGCCTACGACCAGCACGGACAGCTCGCCGACTGCCTGGACTCGCTGCTCGCCCAGACCCTGGCCGACGTCGAGGTGATCGTGGTCGCCGACCGCTCCCCCGAGACCGCGGGCGGGCTCGCCGACGCCTACGCGGCCCGGGACCCCCGGGTGTCGGTGCTGCACCTGAACGCGGCCGTCGGGGTCGGGGTGAGCCGGAACGCGGGCGCGGCGCGGGCCACCGGCGAGCACCTGCTGTTCCTCGACGCCGACCACCTGCTCCCCCGGGACGCCCTCCAGGCGCTCGCCGACCGGCTCCGGCAGACCGGCCCGGTCGACGTCCTGCTGTTCGGCCACTCCCGCCGCCACAACGACCGCGACTGGCCGGGCGGCGCCGAGGCCCTGCTCGCCGAGGCCGGCCCCGAGCCCTTCGCCCCCTTCGACCGGCCCGAGCTGTTCGGCGCGCCCCCGCTGGTCTGGGACCGGCTGATCCGCCGCGGCCACTGGGAGGACCTCGGGCTCGCCTTCCCCGACGGCCGCTACGAGGAGATCCCGGTGGTGCACGCGGCGCTGCTCGGCGCCCGCACGGCCGCCGTCCTGGCCCGCGAGTGCGTCCAGCTGCGCCGCCGGGAGACCGTCCACCCGGCCGGCGGGCCGGGCAGCAGCGTGTTCGACCTCTTCGAGCAGTACGAGCGCAGCTTCGCCCTGCTGGAGGACCAGCCCCACCTGTACGCCGTCCGCGACGCCCTGTTCGTCCGGATGATCCGGCACTACCTGTTCGTCTTCGACCTCGCCGGCTGCGTCACCCGCGCCGAACGCCCCCAGTTCTTCCACCGCGCCGCCGAGCACCACCACCGCTTCCAGCCGCCCGGCCACCGCAAGCCGGCCGGCCGCGAGGGCATCAAGTTCTCCCTGCTGGCCGGCGGCGCCTACCCGGCCTTCGAGGTCGCCAAGCTCTCCCACATCGCCCGCGGCACCCTCACCGGCCGCAAGTAGCCCGGCGGGCGGGCGCGGTGCCGCCCCCAGCCGCCATCGCGGCGGCGATCCGGCGGGCGCGCTCGGCCCACACCCCGGCGGGCAGCGGCGGCAGCACGTCCATCCACAGCGGCAGGGTGGAGCCGCGCAGCTGCGTCAGGCCCTCCGGCCGGGCGATCAGCCACAGGTGCAGGTGGGCGCCACCGTCGCCCCAGCGGTTCACGTGGACCCGGCCGATGCCGCCCAGCGACAGCACGGCCCGCTCCACCCGCTGGAGCATCGGGCCGAGCCGGGTGGACAGCTCGGCCGGCAGGTCCAGCAGGTCGTGGTGGGCGCGCGGCTGGAGCAGCACGGTGGCGGGCAGGCCGCTGGGGGCGTCGGCGCCGCTCAGCCGCCAGTGCTCGTCGGTCCAGAGGAAGTCGGAGTCCGGGCGGGCGCACTGCCCGCAGCTCTCCGGACCGTCCTCGCCGTGGCGGGGCGGCTCGGGCAGGACCGGTGACTGGAGCACCCGGACCGTCAGCTCGCCTCGTACGGGAAGATGTCCCCGAACGGCGCGCCGTCGGTCGGGACGGCCGGGCGCTCGCCGATCGGCAGCCGGGCGAGGTAGGCGTCGGGATTGGCCGGGTCCGCGGAGTCGTTGATCACGACGGCCGAGCCCGTCACATGACACCCCGTCGGCGGTAGCCCGGTCGTGCCCCGCATCGGTGCGGCGCCCCGGCTGCGATCATCGGCGGAGTCCACTTCCTGGGAGGCCCTGTTGACATCCTCCCCGCCCTAGAGGACGGGGATTCCTCCCGCGCCTGCGGCACGGTCACCCGTGGTCCGAAGGTCACCGAGGTGGGTTCCCCGTTCAACGGGCCGTGCCTGGCGTGGGATCGCCACGCCAGGTCTGACCGGTCCTCCAGAGGCGTTTAGCCTGTCCGCCTGCCCGGCGGCCAGGATGTTGCGAGCAGCGTTGAGGTCACGGTCATGGAGAACACCGCACACCTGACAGGCCCACTCGCGTACGTGCAGGGGCTTGGGTCCGTCGCGGTGTCCGCAGTCCGAGCAGAGCTGGGAGGACGGGAACGTGCGGTGCACGATCCCGACATGGCGTCCGTACCGGGCGGCCTTCTCCTCAAGAAGGCGCCGGAAGGTGGCCCATCCGGCGTCGTGGACGGACTTGGCCAGACGGCCACGGCCAAGGCCACGTACGTTCAGATCCTCCAGGTACACCGCTTGGGTTTCGCGGATCAACGTGGTGGTCTGTTTGTGCAGCCAGTCCATGCGGGTGTCGGCCACCTTGGCGTGCGCCCGGGCGACCTTCCGGCGGGCCTTGGCCCGATTCTTCGATCCCTTGGCCTTGCGGGACAGTTCCCGCTGCGCAGCCTTGAGTTTCCTCTCCGCCTTGCGGAGGAAGCGGGGGTTGTCGATCACGCTGCCGTCGGAGAGGACGGCGTAGGTGGTCAGCCCGAGGTCGATGCCGACCTCGGCATCGACCTCGGGCAGGTGCTCGGGTTCGACGTCCACGACGAAACTGGCGTAATACCGCCCGGCCGCATCCAGCACGATCGTCACGGACGACGGGTCGGCAGGCAGTGCCCGCGACCACTTCACCCGTACATCGCCGATCTTCGCCAGGTTCAGCTTCCCATTGCCCCGGATGCGGAACCCGTTGAGGGTAAAGCGCAGAGACTGCCGGCTGTCCTTGCGCGACTTGAACCGCGGAAGCCCGACCGGCCGACCGGCGCGCTTGCCGGATACCGAGTCGAAGAAGTTCCGGTACGCGGTGTCCAGATCCCGCAGGGACCGGATCAGCGGATCCACCCCGACCGAGGCCAGCCACGCCCGCTCAGGGGTCTTCTTCGCCGCCGTGATCACCTGCTTCTGCAAATCGGTGCTCTTGGGGTAGGGCAGGCCGCCCTTACGGGCTTCCTTTCGCGCCGCGAGGGCGTCGTTGTACACCACCCGCGCACACCCGAACGTCCGGACGAGCGAAGCACGCTGACCTGCCGTCGGGTAGATGCGATACGAGTACCGAAGATGCACCAGATCAACCTACCGACAGGCACTGACAACGGCCCACGTCGGCGCCCCCGAGGATCACTCCGCCGCTTCGCGGCTCCGGGCCAAGCCCCCATTCCTCCCCGGCCCGAAGGCCGGAGCAACCTGGGAGATCAAAGGTGAGCCGTCCCTCTACCGTCCCCGGGGCCGAACTGGCCCGTGAACTGGCCGCCGTACTGCGCGGGGAGGTCCGTTTCGACGCCGCCGAGCGCACCGTGTACAGCCAGGACGCCTCCAACTACCGGCAGCTGCCGCTCGGGGTGGTCAAACCCGCGGACCCGGACGATGTGCGCACCGCGCTGGCACTGTGCCGGGAGTACGGCGTGCCGGTGGTGGCCCGCGGGGCCGGGACGAGCGTCGGCGGGCAGGCGATCGGCCCCGGTGCGGTGGTCCTGGACTTCCGCCGCCACCTCGGTGCGGTGCTGGAGGTGGACGCCGAGGCCCGCACCGCCCGCGTCCAGCCCGGCACCGTGCTGGACGACCTCCAGCGCGCCGCCCGGCCGTACGGGCTGCGCTTCGGCCCGGACCCGTCCACGCACAGCCGCTGCACCCTCGGCGGCATGATCGGCAACGACTCCTGCGGCTCCCACTCGCTCGCCTGGGGCCGCACCGCCGACAACGTGGAGCGGCTGGAACTGCTGCTCGCCGACGGCACCGAACTGACCGTCGGCGGACGGCTCACCGCCGCCGAGCGCGCGGCGCTGACGCACCTGCCCGGCCGGGCCGGCCGACTGCACCGCGAACTCCAGGAGTTCACCGACCGCAACCTCGCCGTCATCCGGCAGGGCATGCCGCAGCTGCCCCGCCGCACCTCCGGCTACCCGCTGGACGCGCTGCTGCCCGAACACGGCCACGACCTGGCCCGGGCGCTGACCGGCACCGAGGGCACCTGCGCGCTGCTGCTGGGCGCCACCGTCCGACTGGTCGAGGACCCGCCGGCCCGCGCCCTCGTGGTGGCCGGCTACCCCGACGAGGGCGCCGCCGCCGACGCCGTCCCCGCGCTGCTGCCGTACGGTCCGCTCACCGCCGAGGGCATGGCCGCCGACCTGATCGCCGCCCTGCTCGCCGCCGGCCCGCGCCCGCCCGCCCTGGACCGGCTGCCCGCGGGCGGGTGCTGGCTGTTCCTGGAGACCGGCGGCGCCACCGCCCTGGCGGCCTACCAGGCGGCCCGCCGACTGGCCGACGCGGTGCGCCGGGAGCCCGCGGCCGCCGTCGCCCTGGTCACCGACCCGGTCGAGCAGCGCCAGCTGTGGGCCGTCCGGGAGGCCGGCGCCGGGATCGTCACCCGCCTGCCCGGCGGCGGCCAGGCCTGGCCCGGCTGGGAGGACTCCGCCGTCCCGCCCGAGCGGCTCGGCGACTACCTGCGCGGCCTGCGCGCCCTGCTGCGCCGGCACGGCCTGCACGGCGTGCCGTACGGGCACTTCGGCGACGGCTGCGTGCACCTGCGGATCGACTTCCCGCTGGACCGGCCGCACGGGGCCCCGGTCTTCCGGGAGTTCCTGGAGCAGGCGGCCGACCTGGCGGTCTCGTACGGCGGTTCGCTCTCCGGCGAGCACGGTGACGGGCAGGCCCGGTCCGAGCTGCTGCCGCGCATGTACCCGCCCGAAGTCATCGCCCTGTTCGGCGAGTTCAAGCGGATCTGGGACCCGGAGAACCTGCTCAACCCGGGCGCCCTGGTCGACCCCCGCCCGCTCGACGCCGACCTGCGCTTCGTCACCGCCCCGCGCCGCCCGCTGCCGCTGGCCCTGCCGTACGAGCAGGACGACGGCAGCCTCACCAGGGCGGTGCACCGCTGCGTGGGCGTCGCCAAGTGCGTGGACCCGACCACCGGGGTGATGTGCCCGAGCTACATGGCCACCGGCGAGGAGCGGCACTCCACCCGGGGCCGGGCCCGGCTGCTGGCCGAGATGCTGCGCGGCGAGGCCGTGCCGGACGGCTGGCGCTCGGCGGAGGTGCGGGAGGCCCTGGACCTCTGCCTGAGCTGCAAGGGCTGCGCGAGCGACTGCCCGGTGCACGTCGACATGGCGACCTACAAGACCGAGTTCCTGTACCAGCACTACCGGCGGCGGCCCCGCCCGCTCGCCCACTACTCGATGGGCTGGCTGCCACTGTGGCTGCGCATGGTCGCACCGGCGCCCGCGGCCGCCAACACGCTGGCCCGCTCCCGGGCCGGCGCCCTGCTCAAACGGCTCGGCGGGATCGACCGGCGCCGGGTGCTGCCGGTCCTCCCGCCCGAGACCTTCACCCGCTGGTACCGGCGCCACCGCGCCACCCGCCCTACCCCGGCGGGCGCCCGACCGGTCCTGCTGTGGCCGGACACCTTCTCCGACCACCTCCAGCCCGACGTCCTGCGCTCGGCCGTCGAGGTACTGGAACACCTGGGCTTCGACGTCCGACTGCCCGACGGGCCGGTGTGCTGCGGCCTCACCTGGTACTCCACCGGTCAACTCGGCACCGCCCGGCGGGTGTTGCGGCGCAGCCTGGCGGCCCTGGCGGCCACCGGGCTCCCGGCCGACACCCCCGTGGTCGGCCTGGACCCCAGCTGCACCGCCACCCTGCGCGAGGACCTGCCCCGACTCCTCGGCGCGGAAGGCCGCCCACTCTCCCAACGGACGCGCACCTTCGCCGAGTTCATCGACGAGTACGCCCCGGAGGCGCCGCTCCCCCCGGTCCGGCTGGAGGCCGTCACCCAGACCCACTGCCACCAGCACGCGGTGCTCGGCAGCGCCGCCGACCGCCGGGTCGAGGCCCGACTGGGCCTGGACAACCGGGTACTGGACTCCGGCTGCTGCGGGCTGGCGGGCAACTTCGGCTTCGAACGGGGGCACTTCGAGGTGTCCCGGGCGATCGCCGAGCGCGTCCTGCTGCCCGAGGTCCGGGCCGCCGGGCCCGACACCGTGGTGCTCGCGGACGGGTTCAGCTGCCGCACCCAGATCGCCCAACTGGCCGACGGGCGAAGGGCCCTGCACCTGGCCGAGCTGATCGCCCGGGAGCTGCGGGAGCAGTCTTCGGAATGAGCTAGGCGTGCTCGGCGAGGAAGGCCCCGGCGTGAGCGGCGGCCTCCTCCCGGGTCGGGTGGCCGGCGGCCGCCTCGCCGCTCACCCCGTCGGCGCCGACAGCCGTCCAGTGCCAGCCGTCGGCGGCCCGGTCCGCGGCCAACTCGAATGTTCCGCCGAACAGTTCGAGCGAGCCGGGCTGGGCCGCCGGGCGGCTGACGGCCTCCGGCCACTTCTTCCGGGCGCCCTGCCGGGTGATGCCCCAGGCGGCGCCCAGCTGCTCGTAGCTGGCGCCGTAGGAGCCGGCGGTGGCGGCCGCGGTCGCGGCAAGTCGCTTGACCTCACCGTCAGGCAGCCAGCACGGAGAGGGCGATCTCGGCCGGATCGGCGTGCCACATCCGCTCCTCGGGCAGCCCGGTCGCCCGGGCTCGCACGGCGGCGGCGACGGGATTGAGCGCGTCGAGGAGGGCCTTGGCCAGTTCGGCCTGCTCCTCGGTGGTGATCTCCACAGCAGTCATGGCGACAACCACAGTTACCAACAGGGTCGACGACAACCAAAGTTACCGCCCGAATCGATCCGGCCCGAGCGGCGACCTCGCGCCCCGCTTCTCGGGCGCGAACGGGGCCCCGGAGGCGAGCCCGCGGTAGCCGACCACCAGCGCCTCCCCCAGGAAGCCCACGCCGATGGAGAGTTGGACCGGACGGGCGTCCGCCGCCAGGCCGCCGCGCTCGGCGAGCAGCGCGAAGCCCGCCATCGCGGCGAGCGAGACCACGGCCACCAGGAAGGACCGCCCGGTGTAGCGCTGCCACAGCACGCCCTCCCGCTCGTACACCCGGATGGTGGCGCCGCGCAGCGCGCCGAGGCCGACACCGAGCGCCGCACCGGCGCCGATCCAGACGTAGTCGCCCACCCCGAGGCCGTGCCGCTGCGACAGTGCCCACAACCCGAGGGCGGTGAGCACCACCGGCGGCGCGAAGAGGTCCCGCGCGTTGAGCGGCTCACCGCGCAGCCGCCGGACCACCACCACGGCCACCACGACCCCGATCAGTGCCACGTGCACCCAGTTGCCCATCCCGCCCCACTCCCCGATTTTTATAGCTCAGCCGTGCTAAATCAGCCCAGGCAGCAATGTAGCTCGCCCGTGCTATAACGGCAACATGCCGAAGATCGTCGACCCCGTCGAACGCCGCCAGGCCGTCGCCGACGCCGTCCTGCGCGTCGCCGCCCGGGAGGGCCTGGAGCACGCCTCACTGCGCAACGTCGCCGAGGAGGCCGGACTCGCCGTCGGCTCGGTCCGCCACTACGTCGCCGGCAGCTCCGAGCTGATGCTCTTCGCGATGCAGGAACTGGCCCGTCGGATCGACGCCCGCGTCCGCACCCATGCCCGCGCCCTGCTCGACCCGGAGCCCACCCCCGGTACCGACCGGCGCGAGCAGACCGCCCGGCTGCTCGCCGAGACCCTCCCGCTGGACGCCCGGCGCCGGGAGGAGTCCGCACTCTGGCTCTCGTTCGTCACCGCCGCCCGCACCCGGCCCGAACTACGTCCCCGCGCCGCCGAGTTGCAGGCCGGCCTGGACGAACTGGTGCGGCGCGTCCTGGTCGAGACCGAGCGCTCCGGCGCGCTGCTCCCCGGCCTCGACCTCGACGTCGAGACCCGCCGGCTCTCCGCCCTGCTGGACGGCCTCACCCTGCAAGCCGTCCAGCACCCCGACCTGGTCGGCCCGGACGCACTGCGCGCGGTGCTGCGCCGCCACCTCGACACCCTGGCGAGCGGCTGACGACGCGCCGAGGAACCCGCCGCCCGGGCGAGCCCGGTCCGCGTGGTGGGCCGACCGCGCCCGCGGCCGGGCCGGCCGGGTCAGCCCTGCAGCGCCTCCTTCTTCGGCGCCGCCTCGGCGCAGACCGCCGACACGAACTCCGCGAGCCGGGCCTGCGGCAGCCCGCGGGCGATGTCGGCCTCGCTGATCATGCCGACCAGCTTGTGCTCCGGGTGGTTGATCACCGGCAGGCGGCGCACCTGGTACTGCTCCATCACCCGCAGCACCTGCTCGCAGTCCTCGTCCGCCTCCACCGTCATCGGCCGGCCGAGCGCCAGTTCACCCGCCGTCACCTCGGACGGGTCACGGCCCTCCGCGACGCAGCGCAGCACGATGTCGCGGTCCGTCACGATGCCCAGCAGCCGGTCGTTCTCCCCGCAGATGGGCAGCGCGCCCACGTGTCGTTCCCGCATGATCCGGGCGGCGGCGGCGAGCGTCTCGTGCTCGCGGATGCACTCCGCCCCCGGGTGCATGATGTCGCTGGCGATGGTCATGGTCCGCCTCCTGGCCTGGCTTCCAGCCCCTCGTCCATCCTGGTCCGACCGGGTGACCCACGCCACCGGGCCCGGGCGGGCCCGGTGGCGCTCAGGACGCCGCCCCGGGCTCGGCGCGCTCCGTCGGGCCGGGGGCCTCCGGGTCCGCCCCGTCCGAACCCAGCCCGTCCAGCTCCGCTCCGTCCAGCGGCGACGCGTTCAACAGCTTCTCCAACGGCGGCAGTTCGTGCCGGGGCCGCTCGTGCGGGAGCTCCTCCTCCGGCACCTCCCCGCGCTCCACCGCCTGCTCCGCGGACTTCGCGGCGGCGGCGACCGCGGCGGCCGCCAGCAGGTCCCGCTGCTGGGACTCCGTCGCGCTGTCCAGGAACCGCAGCAGCTCCACCGGGAACGGCAGCACCAGCGTCGAGTTCTTCTCCGCCGCCACCTCCACCACGGTCTGCAGCAACCGCAGTTGGAGCGCCGCCGGGGTCGCGCTCATCACCGCCGCCGCCTCCGACAGCCGGGCCGAGGCCTGGAACTCGCCGTCCGCCGTGATGATCCGCGCCCGCCGCTCCCGCTCGGCCTCCGCCTGGCGCGCGATCGAGCGCTTCATCGACTCCGGCAGGGCGACGTCCTTGATCTCCACCCGGTCGATCTGGATGCCCCAGCCCAGCGCCGGGCTGTCGATCATCAACTCCAGCCCCTGGTTGATCGGTTCGCGGTTGGCCAGCAGGTCGTCCAGCTCGCTCTTGCCGATGATCGACCGCAGCGAGGTCTGCGCGACCTGGGAGATCGCGAAGTTGTAGTCCTGCACGTTGACCGTCGCCTTGACCGGGTCCTCGACCCGGAAGTAGACCACCGCGTCCACCCGCACGGTCACGTTGTCCCGGGTGATGCCCTCCTGCGCCGGAATCGGCATCGTCACGATCTGCACGTTCACCCGGCGCAGCCGGTCCGCGATCGGCATCAGCGCGACCAGCCCCGGCTCGCGGATCTCCTCGCGCACCTTGCCGAAGCGGAACACCACGCCCTTCTGGAACTGCTGGACCACCCGGATGCTCAGCCCCGCCCAGATCGCCCCCAGCCCGGCCAGTCCCCCGAGCGCCCCCAGCACCGCATCGACGATCATCGCGGCCTCCTCGCGGCCTCCGCGCACACCGGCGCGTCCGGCCACCGCCGACCGAACCGGGCCGGGAGCCACCGGAGCAACTGCTTCAACGCTACGCCTGCGCGGACAAGGCCGGATCGAACGTCCTGAACCACAGGACCCTCCCCGGGCCGCACGCCCTAGGATCGGGCCCATGCAGCCGGCCCCCGCCGATGACCCCGGCGACCCCCGCCACCCGGCCGAGGCCGCCGCCCGCGCCACCGGACTCACCGTCCTCGACCGGGTCGTCACCGACTGCCGGGCCTGCCCCCGGCTGGTCGCCTGGCGCGAGGAGACCGCCCGCACCAAGCGCCGCGCCTACCAGGACTGGGACTACTGGGCCCGGCCGATCCCCGGTTTCGGCCCGCCCGACGCCCCGCTCGTCCTGGTCGGTCTCGCCCCCGCCGCCCACGGCGGCAACCGCACCGGCCGGATCTTCACCGGCGACCCCTCCGGCGACCTCCTCTACGCGGCCCTCCACGAGCTCGGGCTCGCCAACCGCGCGGAGTCCGTCCGGCACGGCGACGGCCTGGAGCTGTACGGCGTCCGGATCACCGACCCGGTGCGCTGCGCCCCGCCCGACAACAAGCCCAGCACCGCCGAACGCGACACCTGCCGCCCCTGGATCACCCGCGAACTGCAACTGCTGCGCCCCACCGTGCGGACGGTCGTCGCCCTCGGCGGCTTCGCCTGGCAGGCGGTGCTGCCGGTGCTCGCCGACGCCGGCTGGACCGTGCCCCGACCGCGCCCGGCCTTCGGCCACGCCGCCCTGGTCACCCTCCCCGCCCGGGACGGCGGCCCCGACCTACGGCTGTACGGCTGCTACCACGTCAGCCCGCGCAACACGAACACCGGCCGGCTGACCACCGCGATGCTCCGCGAGCTGCTCCGCGAGGCGGCCGTCTCGGCGGGGCTCAGCCCCCATTAGGGCGTGTCTGACAATTCGCGTCGGATCAGCGCGCGGCGTTGGGGTGCGTGCATCGCAAGGCGGAGGAGGGAGTCCATGCGGAGCATCGGCGACCGACGACAACGCGGCGAGGTGCGTGCCCCGGCGTCGCGTGCCCGGCGGGAATTGTCAGACACGCCCTGGCGCGTGGCCCCGCACGGCACGGCTCAGTCGAACCGCCGGGTGGCCGTGATCCCGCCGTCCACCGGCAGGGTCACGCCCGCCACGTACGAGGACCGGTCGCTGAGCAGCCAGGCCGCCGCCTCCGCCACCTCGGTGTCCAGGCCCGGACGGCCCAGCGGGTCGAGCGGGCGACCAGGGCGGCGAACTCCGGGCCCGCCGCGAAGTACTCCTCCGTCCCGGGGGTGCGGACCACCCCGGGCGCGACGGCGTTGACCCGGACGCCGTACCGCGCGTAGTCGGCGGTGGCCGCCTTCACCAGGCCGGTCAGTCCGTGCTTGGCGGCCTGCTGGGCGCCGTCGCCGAAGCCCCCGACCAGCGCGCCCACCCCGGAGTTGAGCACCACCGAGCCGCCGCGGCCGGCCGCCGCCATCGCCCGCAGCTGGGCGCGCAGGCAGAGCCAGGTGCCCCGCAGGTTGAGCGCGTGGGTGTCGTCCCACTCGGCCTCCGAGCGTTCGGCGAGCGGAGCGGGCGGCAGGCCGTTGCCCGCGTTGTCGAAGGCCGCGTCCAGCCGGCCGAAGGCGGTCAGCGCCGCGTCCACCGTCCGCTGGGCGCCCTCGGCGGTGGTCAGGTCGGCGGCCACCGCCACCGCCTCCCCGCCGGCGGCCCGCAGTTCGTCGGCCAGCGCCTCCACCTCCGGCGCGGAGCGGGCGGCCAGCACCAGCAGCGCGCCCTCCCGGGCGAACAGCCGGGCGGAGGTGGCGCCGATGCCCCGCCCGGCACCGGTGACGATCGTGACCTTGTCGTCGAGAAGTCCCATGCGGCGAGCCTGCCGCCACCCCCGCCGGCCCACCAGCGGCCGGTCGTACCCCGGACCGCCCAGCCAGGGACCGCCCAGCCAGGGACAGCCCGGTCCTGGTAGGGCCGGCCTGGCTGTGGCAGCCTGGCGCGCATGCCCGAGACCCCGCTGGGCGCGTTCCTGCGCGCCCGCCGTGCCCGACTCGCGCCCGCCGAAGCGGGCCTGCCCGCGGCCGGCCGCCGCCGCACCCCCGGGCTGCGCCGCGAGGAGGTCGCCGCCCGCGCCGGGATCTCGGCCGACTACTACGCCCGGCTGGAACAGGGCCGCCAACGGGTGCCCACCGGCCCGGTCCTGGACGGTCTCGCCGAGGCCCTGCACCTGAGCGGCCCGGAGCGCGCCTACCTGCACCGGCTGGCCGTACGGCGCGACCGTACGGCGCCGCCCGCCACCGGCCCCTCCACCGGCCCCTCCACCGACCCGGCCGTCCCCGCGGCCACCCTGGCCCTGCTGGAGACCCTGGACGCCGCCCCCGCCTTCGTCACCGGCCCGACCTTCGACCTGCTGGCCTGGAACCGGCCCGCCGCCCTGCTGCTGGCCGGGCCGGAGCGGCGGCCGCCGCACGAGCGCAACCTGCTCTGGCAGGTCTTCTGCTGCCCGTACCGGGACCGCTCGCCGGGCAACACGGCCGCCGACCGCTCGATCGGCGCCGACCTGGTCGCCTCCCTGCGCGCCCAGCACGCCGACCGCCCCCGCGACCGGACCCTGCTCGCCCTGGTCGGCCGGCTCTCCACGGCCAGCCCGGAGTTCGCCGCGCTCTGGGACCACCACCGGGCCGCCCCGCCCGGCCCCGGCCGCCTCCACGTCCGCCACCCCGCGCTGGACACCGCCGTCCTCGACTACACCGTGCTGCCGCTCCCCGAGGAGGGCCGCCACGTCTTCGCCTTCCTCGCCCCACCGGACAGTCCCACCCGCCGCGCCTTCGCCGCCGCGCGCGGAACGTGACCCAGCGGGCAGGGCACGCGGGACGGACAGCGCAGGCAGGACGGGAAAACCGGTACCGCCGCGCCTCCGAACGGCCGTAGCCTCCACCCGAACCCGACGTGCCCCCACCTGACGACCCGGAGTACCCGAGGCGATGACAGCGCACTGCTGCGAGTCCATGACCAGGCAGCTGGACCGGCAGTGCCACCAGCACGACAACCCGTACGACTGCCCCGACGCGGTGGTGCTGTTCATCGCCAAGTACCAGGAGTACGGGATCGTCGTCCACGACGGCGGCCGGGCGAGCATCGGCATCGACTTCTGCCCGTGGTGCGCGACACGGCTCCCCGAGTCCCAGCGGGACCGCTGGTTCGACGAGCTCGAACGCCGGGGCATCGACCCCTGGGCGCAGGACATCCCCGCCGAGTTCGAGGACGACCGCTGGCTCACCCTGCCCGGCGGCGACACCCGCTAGGGCCACAGGCCTCCCGGGCCCTACTCGAACCGCGTCAGCCTGCGGCCCGCCGCCCCCGCCCACACCTGCGGCAGCCGGGCCCGGGCGGCCTCCGCCGCCGCCAGCTGGCCCGCGTAGAGCACCCCGCAGGCGAAGGGCTCGCCGGCCGCCGCGGGCCGGGACGCCAGGGCCGCGGCGGCGACCACCGCGTCCTGGTGCTCGCCCAGCACCTCCTGGACGGCCTTCATCCGCTCCGCGTACCGCTCCGCCGCCGCGCCGACCGCGGGTGCCGCCGTCTCCCCGGCGTAGCGGGCCCGCTTGGCGGCCTTGCGGGCCTCGTGCAGGGCGCCGTCGCGTTCCGCGGGGCCGGCCGCGAGGGCGGTGTGCACCCGGGCGGCGGTGCGGCGCTGTTCGCGGGCCGCGATCCGGGAGAGCTCGGGGCCGGCGGACCGGGCCGCGCGCGGGCGCAGCGGCGGGTCGGCGAGCAGGGTGGTCAGGGCTTCGGTCAGGGCCCGGCGGCGGGGGCTGTCGAGGGCGGCGACCACCTCGGGCCGGGCCCGGCGGTACTCGGCCGCGCCCCATTCCCGCAGCGACCCGGCGACCCGTTCCGGCCCGCAGGCCTCGGGCAGTTCGCGGGCCCGGGCGGCCAGCCGTTCGGCGAGCACCTCGCTGTCCCGGGCCCGCCCGAGGGTGGCGCCCAGCCAGCGCAGGTCGGCGACCAGGGTGTCGGTGGCGCCGGGGTCGAGGAGCCGGCGGAAGGTCCGCAGCGCGCTGCGCAGCCGTCGGCAGGCGACCCGCATCCGGTGCACGGCGTCGGGTTCGTCCGCCCGGACGGCGTCGTCCAGTCCGGCGAGCACCACCGCCTGGGCCTCGACGCGGTCGAGCAGCACCTCTCCGACCGTGGTCTCGGGCCTCGCCATGGACGCGCACCCCCTCGTCGGGGTCACCGGTGATGCCTTCCAGGGTAGGCACCGGGCGGTGGCTGTCGACCCCGCAGGGCCCGAGCGGGCACCGTCACGGCCCGAGCGGGCACCGCCCGGGCTGTCAAGGGTCCTACGCGCCCTCGTGCCCGGCACGAGGGGCATGGCATACTCCGGAGCGTGCTGACCTCCACCCATGCGACCAGGGCCCTGCGGGCCGCGGTGTTCACCGCGCTCGCCGTGCCGATGGCCGCGTTGGGCCAGGTGGTCATCACCGGTCGCCCGCTGTCGCTGTCGCTGGTGGCCACGGCGAGTGCCGTCGTCTTCCTGGTGGTGGCCGCGATGGCCGGCGGGGAACGCCGGCTGCTGCACATCACCGCCGTGATGGTGCCGGTCGAGCTGCTGCTGAACACCACCTTCAACCTGGGCCAGACCGCCTGTGGGCCGGTGCTCTCCGAGCACGTGTCCGCGCGCGGGGTGAACCTGCTGGTCTGCGGCGGCGGTTCGGTGGACGGCTCGCTGCTGGGCGGCCCGCTGGGGCACACCGGGGAACTGGCGCCCGCGGCGACCCAGTTGCTGCTCCTGGTGGTGCACCTGGCGATCGCGCTGGCCGCCTCGGCCTGGCTGCGGCTGGGCGACGCCGCGCTGTCCGGCCTGGCCCGGGCGCTGCGCGCGCTGCACCAGTCGCTGGCCCGCCCGCTGCGGGCGCTGGTCCTGCTGCTGCTCCCCGCCCCGGTGCGCCCGGTGCTGCGGGTGCCGCTGCCGGTGTCCGACCACGAGCGGCCGCGCCGCGAGGACGTGGTGCTGAGCCCGGCTCCCCGGCGTGGTCCGCCGGTTCTCGCGCCTGCCTGCTGAGCGCGTACCCCCTTCCGTCACCTGAGCGTGCACGGTTCCGTACGCCCGTGGGCAGCGCGCTCGACTCCGCGTCACCTGCCCCCGCCGCACCCGAGTGCGGCCACCCGCGCGCGCCCGCGCGCCGCGTACAGGAGTTGACTTCCCCATGGCTCAGGACAAGAACAAGAAGCGCGTCAGCGCCCGCGAGCGGATCCAGGAGGCGCAGCGCCGCGAGCAGCAGGCCGCCAAGCGCCGTCAGCTGATCGTCGTGTCGGTCTCCGCCGTCGTCGTGCTGGCGCTGGCCGGCGGTGTCGCGCTCGCGATCAACACCGGTTCGAAGAACGACGACAAGGCGGCCGCGGCCGCCTCCTCGGCCCCGCTGGTCGTGCCGGCGAACGCCACCGGCCCGGACGGCACGGTGATCACCCTCGGCAAGGCCGACGCCCCGCACACCATGGAGGTCTACGAGGACTTCCGCTGCCCGGTCTGCAAGCACTTCGAGGCGGCGAACGGCCAGACCGTCAAGCAGCTCACCCAGGACGGCCAGATCAAGGTGGAGTTCCACCTGGCCGCCTTCCTGGACAAGAACCTCGGCGGCAAGGGCTCGCGCACCGCGCTGGCCGCCGCGGGCGCCGCGCTGAACGAGGGCGTGGACAAGTTCAAGGCCTTCCACGACGTGCTGTACGCCAACCAGCCGGACGAGCGCAGCGACGACTTCGGCGACGTCAACCACCTGCTGGACCTGGCCGGCCAGGTGCCCGGGCTCAAGACGGACGCCTTCGTGAAGGCGGTCACCGACCGGACGTACGCGCCGTGGGCGGCGAAGGTGGCCGACGCGTTCAACAACAGCCAGGTGACCGGCACCCCGACGGTCAAGGTGGACGGCAAGACGATCAACCTGTTCGCGGGCAACACCACCGCCACGCCGGAGCAGTTCACCGCCCAGGTGAAGCAGGCCGCCGGCCTCCAGTAGGCCGCCCCGCACCGCACCCGTCCCTCACCACCCCGCACCACACCGCCCCGCACGGCACCACCGGCCCGGCCGAACTCCCGGCCGGGCCGGCTCCTCCCAGCCAGCCACCGGAGTGTGCTGTCATGACCGCCCCGACCACCGTGCACCCCTCCCCGTCCGTCCCCGACGCCGCCGGCCGTGGCCCGATCGGCGCGAGCCGGGCCCTCGCCCTCCTGCTGTTCCTCGGCGGACTGGTCGGGCTGGCCGCCTCGGCCGTCCTGACCTTCGACAAGCTCCGCATCCTGGAGAACCCGTCGTACGTCCCCAGCTGCAACATCAATCCGGTGATCAGCTGCGGCTCGGTGATGCGCACCGAGCAGGCGGAGGTCTTCGGCTTCCCGAACCCGCTGCTCGGCCTGGCCGCGTTCGGCGCGCTGGCGGCGATCGGGGCCGGGCTGCTGGCGGGCGCCGCGTACCGGCGCTGGTTCTGGCTGGGCCTGCACGCCGGGACGGCGCTGGGCGTGGTGTTCGTGCACTGGCTGATCGACCAGGCGCTGTACGAGATCGGCGCGCTGTGCCCGTACTGCATGGTGGTCTGGGCGACGGTGGTGGTGCTGTTCTGGTACGTCACGCTGCACAACCTGCGCTCCGGCGTGATCCCGGTCGGGCCCAGGGCGCGGGCGGTGGTCCGGGAGGCGGCGCGCTACCACTGGGCGCTGCCGGTGCTGTGGGCGGCGGTGATCGCGCTGCTGGTCCTGAACCGGTTCTGGTACTACTGGAGCACCCTCCTCTGACCGGCCCGGTCAGCCCACGTACCCCGCCGAGTGCAGCAGTACGGCGGCGCCGGTGCGCCGGGCCTCCAGGGCCCCGGTGAGCCGGCGCGCCGCGCTGGGGTGCAGCAGGGCGGCCGCCCGGGCGGGGGTGAAGTAGCCGTGGTCGGCGATCTCCTCCGCCTGCAGCCGGATCACCGCGCCCCGCTCGACCGCACCGCCGTCGAACATGAAGTGCACGGCCGGGTGGGCGTGCCGGCCCTGGTCGGGGATCGCCTCGCGCCACTCCACCACCAGCAGCCGCAGCTCGCCCGCCGACAGCCCGGTCTCCTCCCGCAGTTCGCGGGCGGCGCACTCGGCGGGGCCCTCCCCCGGGTCCATCCCGCCGCCGGGGAACTGCCACTGGTCGCGGTAACTCGCTTTCAGCAGCAGGACCTTGCCGTCCTCGCCGGTGAGCAGCACGCTGCAGCCGATGTAGGCGCGCAGTATCCGGGCGAGCCACTGTTCCTCCGTGAGTGCCCAGGTCTCCGTCATCGCGCCTCCTCCGCCGGCCGCTGCCCGTCCCGGTCACTCTGCCGCAACCGCCGCCCCGGCAAAGGCGGTTCGTACCTAATCCACCCGATCGGGTATCACCCGAAGACGGCTCGCCGGAAGGCGTTGCGCAGGTCGGTCAGCGGCTGGGTGTTCCGGTCGTGGTGCACCTTGTTGCTGAGCAGCAGGGCCCAGCGGCCCTGGCGGCGGGAGACCCAGCAGCCGGTGCCGGTGAAGCCGTAGTGGACGAAGGTGCCCTCGGCCGGGTCGGTGCCGGCGGCGACCAGCCAGGACAGGCCGCGCGCGGGGGCCAGGCCGCCGGTCTGCTCGCGCAGCGATGCGGTGATCCACCGCGCGCCCCACGGGAGTTCGGGCGGCGGGGCGAGCACGGCGGTGAGGAAGCGGGCCAGGTCGCGGGCGGTGGAGAAGACGCCGGCGTTGCCGGAGACGCCGCCGAGCAGCCGGGCGGAGGGGTCGTGGACGACGCCGTGCAGGTGGGCGCCGGTCGGCTCGTGCCACTCGGTGGGCGCGGTCCGGGCGGTGTCCGCGGCGCCGAGCGGCCCGTACCGGGTGTCGGTCATGCCGAGCGGCCGCCAGGTCCAGCGCTCGGCGAGGACGTCCAGCGGCGCGCCGCCGAGGTCCTCGACCAGGTAGCAGAGCAGCACGGCGGCGCGGTCGGTGTACTCCACGGCCGCTCCCGGCGCACGGTGCAGCGGGGCGGCCAGCACTCCGGCCCGGATCGCCGCCGGCTCCCGCCCGTAGAGCTGCTCGAAGCGGGTGTACGGCAGCAACCCCGCCGTGTGGGCCATGAGTTGACGGACCGTCACGACGCCGACGGGCCGCCCGGCGGCGGGCGGCCACCAGCGGCCGAGCGGTTCGTCCAGCGGCAGCCGGCCGGACTGCCACAGCACTCCGGCGGCGGGCCAGAGCGCCACCACCTTGGTGAGGCTGGCGAGGTCGTACAGGGTGTCCGGCCCCGGCGCGAGCCGCGCGTACGGGCCCTGCCCGAGGGTGCCGTGACTGCCGCCGCCGAGGGCGCCCCCGGCGTCGCCGACGGCCCAGACGGCGCCCGCGCCGACGGCGCGCAGGCCGGCCAGGACCAGCCGGTCCAGCTCCCCGCCGGGCGCGGCCAGGGCGGGGAGGCGCTCCGCCTCGGGTGCTCGGTGGTCCACCCCGGGTGTCTACCCGGGGCGCCGGCCGCTCAGACCGCCGCGGGGAGTTCCTTGCCGAGGCAGATGCTCAGCGGGTGGTCCTTGTAGATGCCGAACTTGCGGATCGCCGTGTAGCCCTCGGAGCCGTACAGCGCGATGGCCTCGGGCTGCTCGCTGCCGGTCTCCAGGATGACGCGGGTGTGCCCGGCCTCGGCCGCGGTCTCCTCCAGGCGGTGCAGCACCGCCCGGGCCAGGCCCCGGCCGCGGGCGGCGGGGACCACGAACATCCGCTTGAGCTCGACGTCGCCGTCGCGCAGTCCGTCCGGGCCGGCCTGCTTGGCCCGCCAGCCGCCGCAGGCGACCGGCCGGCCGTCCAGGTAGGCGATCATGAACAGGCCGGCCGGGGCCTCGAAGTCCTCGGGGTGCATCACGGTCTCGTCCGGGTCGCCGTAGCGGCGGACGTACTCCTGCTGCACCTCCGCCGACAGGGCCTGCGCGTCGGGGTGGGCGTACCCGGTGATGCGGAACTCGACGGTGCTGGCGGCCTGCGCGGCGGTGCTCTCCATGGTCGAAGAGCCTACGACCTGCCCTTACTGAGACTCGAACCGGGCGAGCAGCTCGGTCTTGCCGAACATCGCGGCGGCGTCGACGGCGGACGGGACACCGGCCCTCGGGTCGGCGCCGCCGGCCAGCAGGGCGTCGACGACGTCCGAGCCGCCCTTGAAGACGGCCCCGGCGAGCGGGGTCTGGCCCTTGTCGTTGGCGCGGTTCGGGTCGGCGCCGCGCTGGAGCAGGGTTTCCACGGTGGCCGCGTGGCCGTGGTAGGCGGCCAGCATCACCAGGGTGTCGCCGCTGCCGTTGGTGAGGTCCGCGGAGACCCCGGCGTCGAGCGCGGTGGTCAGGGTGGCGGTGTCGCCGGCCCGGGCGGCGTCGAAGAGCTTCCCGGCGAGCGCGATCACCTCGGCGTCGGGGGCATCGGTCATGGCGGACTGCCTTTCCAGAGGGGTGACGAGGGCTCGTGCGTACCGCACCGTAGCGGCCCGCGCCGCCGACGGACCAGCGGGCGTCCGGATTCCGGACGGCGGCCCCACCGGCCCCGGGCGCGGTACGCCGTGCGGTACGACGTCCGGCCGCACGGGTTGCGCGGCCATTCGAGCGAACTTCCGGGACCCCCCGGAAACTTCCCACCCGCCCCCCGGGAATGCCTCGCGGCACCGGTCCCACCCGGATCCCGCACGACTCCAGGCCCCCACCCCGGCCGGTTCGCACACCGCCGCCCGGCTCACCCGACGGCAATGAACGGCAGAACCACCCATTTGCGCCGTTCCATCATCTATTACTTTTTGTCACGATTAGGGCACTTTAAGTAACACTGTCCCCCGTCCCCCTCCCCGAGGAGCAGAAGTGATCCTCTCGATTTCCGGCATCGTCCTGTTCGGCACCATCGCCTTTCTGTTCTTCCGCAGGGACGGACTAAAGGTCTCGCACGCCATCGTCTGCGCCCTCTTCGGCTTCTACGTCGCCGGTTCCTCGATCGCCCCCAGCATCACCGCGGGCGGCGCCAGCCTGGCGAGCCTGCTCGGCGGCCTTCGGTTCTAGGCGCCGCCTTTCCCCCACCGGCCCGGGCGCGGATCCCACCGCCCCGGGCCCCGTCGTACCACGAGCAGTGCCCCCTCACCCCACCCGTCCCACTCGACCGGGGAGTCACGGAATGCCGCTCCACCGCCATCTCGGCAAGGGCCGCGAGTTCGCCCGAACCGCCGGGGACCACGCCACCGACATGTTCGCCCCGCTCACCGTGATCGGCCGCGGGCTGCGCCACCACGCCGGCTGGGCCAAGGGCCGCTGGCAGGCCACCCCGAAGGAGCGGCGCGGCCCGACGCTGTTCCTGTCGGCCGCCATGCTGGTCGGCATCTACCTGCTGCCGCACGGCCTGCTGTTCGCCCTGGTCGGCCTGATGGCCAGCGCCGCCTGGGCCGGCCGGGCCCCCAAGGCGGCGCCCGCCCCGCCCGCGCCCGACGTCGCCGACGTCAAGCTCGCCGCCCTCTACTCGGCGCTCACGCCGTACCTGTGCGGCCCCGAGGACGCCAATCCGCTGTACCACTTCGAGGGCGGCTACAAGAACGCCTTCGGCTCCTGGGAGTTCGACGGCGAGGGCCGGCTCTCCCGGCTGGAGCTGAGCTACCCCGCCTACTTCACCGACACCGAGCCCGCCGCCCGGGCCCGGATCGAGCAGGTCGTCCAGGGCAAGGCCGGGCGGGCCCGGGAGTACCGCTTCGACTGGGACGAGGAGTCCAACCGGCTGCGGATCACCGCGCTGGCCCCACTGCCCACCGACATCGCCGCCCAGCGCTTCGTCGCCGCCCCGGGCGAGATCGTGCTCGGCTTCACCGACGAGGACGGCACCGCCCGCACCATCCCGGTCCACCAGGGCGGGGCCACCGCCCAGCAGCCGCCGGTGGTCTGGCGCACCGGCCCGCGCTCCTCCGAGCCGCACCTGCTGGCCCTCGGCGTCGCCGGCTACGGCACCTCCAGCCTGATCCGCTCGATCGCGCTCCAGGCGCTCCCGTACGGCGACCTGGTGGTGATCGACGGCGCCGGCACCGGGGAGCACGCCTGCCTGGTCAACCGGCCCGGCGTGCACACCGTGGAGACCAGCCTGCACGGCGCGCTGGCCGCCCTGGAGTGGGCCGCCCAGGAGACCGAGCGGCGGCTCACCGCGCTGAACACCGCCCGGCACACCGGCACCCCGCTGCCCGAGGACCTCACCCGGCCGCTCTGGCTGCTGCTGGACCACCCGACCGAGCTGGGCGAGCTCGCCCACGCCGAGGGCCGCCCCGACCCGCAGGAGCTGCTGGAACTTCCGCTGCGGCACGGCCGCGCCGCCCGGGTCACCGTGGTGATCGCCGACGACGTCGAGGCCCGGGACCGGATCACCCCGACCGTCCGGGCCACCGCCCGGGCCAGGGTGCTGCTCGGCCCGGCCGGGCCCGAGGAGGGCCACGCCGCGCTCGGCGCGCCGCTGGACATCGTGCCCGCCGCCCACGCCCCGGTCGGCCGCGGCTACGCCCGGATCGGCAACGGCACCCCGGTCCGGCTCCAGGTGCCCGCCACCGTCGACCCGCTGGACGAGGAGGCCCCGGCCCAACTGCGCGACGCGGTGATCGCCCTGCTGCCGCACCGCGACAGCCGGACCGAGCCCGCCTCCGCGGCGCCGCCCCGCCCGGACCGCCCGCCGGTGGTCCCGCCGGACGCCGCCGCGCCCGCCCGCCCGGTCGACCTCGGCAAGACCGAGCCGATGATCCGTTCCCGACCGATCTCCTGACCGCCCGGGAAGCGGGGGCGACCGGCGCCGCGGAATCGCCGACCGGTACGCTCGTCACAGAAAGTCCGCACGATCACCAGATGTGAAATTGGTGACACCTGGGGTGATATCACCGGCCAGATGTGACAAATCGGGCGACGGTGGGTACAAACAGGGGCGGCACGACAGACGACGCATGTCCCGGGACGGGAATCTTCGTCGGAAGCCGAGCGTTGACCGAACGACGAAGAACAGCGACCAGAACAGCGACCACTAGTCCTGTGGGCCATTAAGCCCGGGAGGCACGATTCATGAGCGAGCGAGCTCTCCGCGGCACGCGACTCGGGGCCACTAGCTACGAGACCGACCGTGGTATCGATCTGGCTCCGCGCCAGACCGTCGAGTACGCATGTCAGAACGGACACCGATTCGAGGTTCCTTTCTCGGTCGAGGCGGAGATCCCTCAGGCCTGGGAATGCCGCTTCTGCGGCCAGGAGGCGGTTCTCCTCGACGGTGACGAGCCTGAGGAGAAGAAGACCAAGCCCACGCGCACCCATTGGGACATGCTGATGGAGCGCCGGACGCGCGAGGAGCTGGAGGAGGTGCTGGCCGAGCGGCTGGCCGTGCTCCGCTCCGGCGGGATGAACCTCGCGGTGCACCCGCGTGACACCCGCAAGAGCGCCTGACCCATCTCGCTCCCGCCGCAGGCGGGAGGACGCGAAAAGGGACCCTGGCCACCAGGGTCCCTTTCGCGTTGTCCGGAGCAGTTCGCGTTGTCCGGAGCAGTGGGTGCCGGAGCAGCGGGCGTCAGCCGGAGATCGGCGGGCGGTAGGTGGTGTCGGGGCCCTGCGGTCCGCGCGGACCGCTCTCCGGGTCGACCACCTCGCCCTGAACGACCTTGCCGTCCGGGCGGTGGATGCGCATCTGCTCCTGCAGCCGCATCGCGTCCGCGAACGCGTCGGCGCCCACGGCGGAGGTGCTGCGCATCGCCTTGTCCGCGATCCGGCGGCCGGCCACCCGCCACAGTGCCCTGGTCGGCGGGAACAGCAGGGTCAGGGCGACCAGGTCGGACAGGAAGCCCGGCACGATCAGCAGCAGCCCGGCCCCCACGGTCATGCTGGTGCCGGTCTGCGGCTGCTCGGACTGCGGGTTCTTGCTCTGCTCGATCGCCGCCGACAGGGCCTTGAGCCCGGCCCGCTTGATCAGCGAGCCGCCGATCACCGCGCCGGCGATGAGCAGCAGCAGGACGGTGAGGCCGCCGAGCCAGGAGGCGACCTGCACCAGCAGCCAGATCTCCAGCACCAGCCAGGCGGTGAACAGCAGCGGCAGCACCCGGCGCAGCCTGCTACGCGGGGCCGGACGGGCGGGGGTAGCTTGCTGGGTCACGGTACGGATCCACTCCAAGCGGTGCTCTGCGCGCCGCACGGGAGGTCCGGGCCGGCTACGGCACCACCTGGTCCAACGATTCCGCGGCGGCCGGTGTTCCGTGGAGCGTTCCGTCCACGGCCTTCCGGCGGCGGCCGACCAGCAGGGCGGCGGCGCAGGCCAGCAGGCCGCCGACGGCCAGCGTCCACTCCGGGGCGGAGCCGACCTCGTCGGCGACCGTGGTGCCGTCGCGCAGCGGGACGGTGGCGGACAGCTCGGCCGGGGTCAGCTCCCGGGTGCGCTGCTCGACGGTGCCGTCCGGGGCGATCACGGCGCTGATGCCGCTGGTGGCGGCGATCAGCACGGCCCGGCCGTGCTCGACCGCGCGCAGCCGGCTCATCGCCAGCTGCTGCTCGGGCTGGCCGGTCTCGGCGTAGGTCGCGTTGTTGGTCTGGACGACCAGGACCCGGGCGCCGCTGTCCACCGTGTCCCGGACGATCTCGTCGTAGGCCACCTCGAAGCAGATCACGTCGCCGATCCGCGCCGGGCCGAGCTGCATCACGCCGTTGTGGTCGCCGGGGTAGAAGTCGCGGGCGACCCGCTGGAGGCGGGTGATCACCTTCATCAGCTGGGCCCGGAACGGCACGTACTCGCCGAACGGGACGGGGTGCTGCTTGGTGTAGGAGGCGCCGGGGCCGGTGACCGGGTCCCAGACGATGCCCTCGTTCTGGACGTGCTGCGCGTCCGGGCCGTCCACCAGGGTGCCGACCAGGGTGGGCACGCCGACGGCCTTGACCGCCTCGTCGATGCGCTGGCGGGCCAGCGGGTCGCTGAACGGGTCCAGGTCGGAGGAGTTCTCCGGCCAGATCACCACGTCGGGGCGCGGGACCTTGCCCGCCTGCACGTCGGCGGCCAGGCGCTCGGTGGCCGAGGCGTGGTTGTTGAGCACCATCATCGGGCGGCCGAGGAAGTCCATGCCCGGGTTGGGCACGTTGCCCTGGACGATGGCGACCTTCACGGTGTCGGCCGCGGCGGTGGGCACCGGGACGAGGTAGCCGGCCAGCAGCGCGGCCACCGCGCCGAGCGCCGCCAGCGCGGCCGCCTTCGGGGCCCGGCCCGGCCCGCGCAGGCGCAGCGCGGCCCAGGCGAGCAGGGTGCCGGACAGGGCGACGGCGAAGGTCACCAGCGGCGCGCCGCCGAGGGCGGCCAGCGGGGTGTACGGCGTCGCGGTGTTGGCGAAGGCCAGTCGGCCCCAGGGGAAGCCGCCCAGCGGCAGCCGGTCGCGCGCCCACTCCTGGGTGACCCACAGGGCGGCCGCCCAGAACGCCCAGCCGGGCAGCCGGGAGGTGAGCGCCAGCGCCCCGCCGAGCAGGGCCAGGAACAGCGCCTCGATCACCGACAGGCCGACGGTCGCGTCCCAGCCGACCACCCGCAGCCAGCTGAGCAGCATCAGGAAGAACGGGAAGCCGAAGGCGAAGCCCGTCCAGGCGCCCTGGCGGAAGGTACGGCCGCGGGTGAGCAGCGACAGCGCGGCGACGCCCAGCAGCGACAGCGGCCAGAGGTCGTACGGCGGGAAGGCGAACGCGAGCAGCAGGCCGGACAGCGCGGCGAGGCCGGTGCGCGGCAGGCCGGCCCGGACCTTGGCGAGGGCGCGGGCGAGGCGGCCGGGGGTCGGGGCCGGTTCCGGCTGCTCGGGAGCGGTCCCGGACCGCTCCTGGGTGACGGGCATGGCCACCGGCGCACCATCTTCCTGGGGCTTGCTGTTCGGACGCTGTGCGAAGAAGGTACCCCGGAACGTCGCGGGCGCGTGAGGTCAGGGTGCTGGGCCGGTTCGGGGGGGTGGTGGGGTCAGCGCTCCGCGTAGTGGAAGCGCCCCAGCGGCCAGTGGTCGGTGAGCCAGGCGGAGACGGCGCGGTACAGCGGGGCGTCCAGCTCGGCGCGGTCGGCGCGGACCCAGGAGCTGACCGAGACCACGGAGGCGTCCTCGCGGTCCGGGTAGATGTACACGCAGCCGATCACCTCGCCCCGGTCCGGCTCCAGGACGGTGTAGGTGAAGCCCCGGCGGGCCTCGAAGTCGGCGGCGTGCCGGCGCAGGCCCGCGAGGTTGTCCGCCAGGGGCATGCCGTCGGCGGGCGGCCAGCCGCGGCCCGCCCAGCCGGGGGTGGCGCGGATGTGCGAGGTGCGCGGGCGGGCCCGGCGAGGAGCGTCGGGTCAGCGCGCGGTGTTGGGGTGCGTGCATCGCAAGGCGGAGGAGGGAGTCCATGCGGAGCATCGGCGACCGACGACAACGCGGCGAGGTGCGTGCCCCGGCACCGCGCGCCCGACGGTCCTCGCCGGGCCCGCCCATGTCCAGGCGGCGTGGTCGGAGGCGTTGTGCTGCTCGCCCAGGGGTTCCAGGCGGAACTCCGGGGCGAGCAGCTCGCGCGGGACGGTGAAGTCGGCGGGGACGATCTCGGTCATGGTCGGCACCCTAGGAGGGCGACCGCCCGCCGATCACCCGAATTACCGCTCGTGCACGGTGTTACCGCTCGTACACGGTGCGGCCGCGGACCACCGTGCGCAGGCAGAGCGGGAGTTCGTGGCCCGGGGTGAGGTCGGGCAGGCCGGGGGTGCCGGAGCGCGGGTCGGTGGACCAGCCCGCCACCCGGGAGTCCGGGGCCTGGACGACCAGCTCGTCGGCGGCCCAGAGCGCGTAGTTGGCGACCGCGCCGGGCACCAGCACGCCGTCGTGGTCGCGGCCGATCGCGCGCCAGCCGCCGCGGGTGTGGGCGGTGAAGGCGGCGCGGACCGAGATCCGGTGCTCCAGGGTCCGGTGGAAGGCCGCGGCGCGGACGGTGCCCCAGGGGTCGAGCGGGGTGACCGGGGCGTCCGAGCCGAAGGCCAGCGGGACACCGGCCCGCAGCAGGGCCGCGTACGGGTTGAGGCCGGCCGCCCGCTCGGCGCCCAGGCGCTGCGCGTACATGCCCTCCGGGCCGCCCCAGGCGGCGTCGAAGGCGGGCTGGACGGAGGCGGTGAGGCCGAGTTCGCCGAAGGCCGCGATCGCCTTGTCGTCCAGGGCCTCGGCGTGCTCGACGCGGTGGCGCAGCGCCTTGACCCGGTCGGCGCCGACCCGCTCCCCGGCCGTGCGCACGCCCTCGATCACGGCGGCGAGCGCCGCGTCGCCGATCGCGTGGAAACCGGCCTGCAGTCCGGCCCCGGTGCAGGCGGCGACGTGGTCGGCGACCTGCTCGGCGGTCAGGTAGGCGGTGCCGGTGTGCTCGGCGTCGGCGTACCGGGCGTGCAGGCAGGCGGTGTGCGAGCCGAGCGCGCCGTCCACGAAGAGGTCGCCGCCGGCGCCCACCGCGCCGAGCCGGCGGGCGGTCTCGATGCCGCCCAGCTCGCCCCAGTAGCCGAAGACCTCGGGGCCCTCGCCCTCGGCGGCCAGCTCCAGCAGCGCGGCGAGGTCGGCCTCGGAGGAGATCTCCGGGCCGGCGCACTCGTGCAGGGCGCCGATGCCGAGTTCGGCGGCGCGGGCCAGGGTGGCGCGCTGGGCGCGGCGGCGCTGCTCGGGAGTGAGGTGCGCCAGCGCGGTCTGCCGGACGGCGTGGTGGGCGTCCTTGGTGAGCGGGCCGTCGGCGTGGTGGCCGGGGCGCTCGGTGAGGTCCTCGGTGAGGGTGCGCAGCGCGGTGGTGGCGAGCGCGGAGTGGACGTCGGTGCGGGAGAGGTAGAGCGCCGCGCCGCGGGCGGCCGCGTCGAGTTCGGCGCGCGTGGGCGGGCGGCCCTCGGGCCAGCCGGTCTCGTCCCAGCCGTGGCCGATCAGCACCCCGCCGGTCTCCGGCTGCGCCTCGACGAAGGCGGTGACGGCGGCCAGCGCGGCGGGCAGCGAGGGGCTGCCGGTGAGGTCGAGGCCGGTGAGCGCCAGCCCGGTGGAGGTGGCGTGCACATGGGCGTCGACGAAGGCGGGGGTGACCAGGGCGCCGTCCAGCTCGACGATCTCGTCGGCGGTCGCGGCGTACGCCTCGGCGGCGCCGTCGCTGCCGACCCAGGCGATGTGCCCGCCCTCCACGAGCATCGCGGTGGCGAAGGGGTCGGCGGGGCTGTAGACGGCGCCGCCGCGCAGCAGGACGGTCCGGGAGGTGCGTTCGGTCATGCGCCCAAGTCTGCACCCCGCCGGTTCGCGCTCAGATCTTCGGGGGTCGTGCCTCGTAGGGGGTGGAGAGCACCACCGTGGTGCGGGTGGACACTCCGGCGGCGCTGCGGATCCGCGCCAGCAGGTCCTCCAGGTCGCCCGGGGCGCCGACCCGGACCTTGAGGATGTAGTTCTCGTCGCCGGCGACGCTGTGGCAGGCCTCGATCTCGGGCAGGCCGGCCAGTCTCTCCGGGGTGTCGTCCGGGGCGCTGGGGTCGAAGGGCTTGACCGAGATGAACGCGGTCAGCGCCAGGTCGACGGCGTCGGGGTCGACGATCGCGGTGTAGCCGCGGATCACCCCGCGCTGTTCGAGGCGGCGCACCCGCTGGTGCACCGCCGAGGTGGACAGGCCGGTGGCCTTGCCCAGGTCCGTGTAGCTCATCCGGCCGTCCTCTAGGAGCAGCTGGACGATGCGTTGGTCGAGATCCTCCACGGTGCGCAAACCTACCCGCTCGGGGAGCACGGGGGGCGCACGGTGGTTGCACGGGGTCGGACCGCAGGTGTCGTACGGGCATGTGCCTGGTGAATGTGGCGGGCGGTGTGGCCAAGGACACACCCGGTGCATCACGGTGCGCAAGTCCGCAGGGTTATGAGCCCGAGTCGCAGGGAAGTGCTGGTTGTGGCCCCAGAGCGACCACGCCGGGCCCGATCCTAGGGGGATCTCCATGCCTGCTACCGACCAGCGCGTGCTGGCTCTCGACGAGACCGACGATCTGTCCGGCCGCGACGACCTCGCGGTCGACCACGCGCCGGGCACCGACCCCGGCGACGCCGAGACCTGGGACATCTTCCGGGTCCACTGCCCCGAGTGCCGCCGCCCGATCGCCCTGGTGGCGGACGAGGAGCAACTGCCGCAGCACGCACTGCTGCCGACGGCCTGGAACCCCTTCGCCCCCGCGATCTGCCCCGGCTCGGGCACCCTGACCGACGACCTGGCCGAGGCGGAGACCCGGGAGGACGCCGAACCGACCGGGTTCGAGGCGCTGTGCAAGCTGCCGAGCGGGCTCGACTGGCGCACCCAGCCGTTCTCGCACGCACCGGTGCACCGCCCGGTGCGCAGCGCGGGCGGCGGTGTCGCCGCTCCGGCCAAGGCCGGGCGGGCGGTCGCCTCGGCCGTCCCGCTCGCCACCATCCCGGAGCAGCGCCGGCGGCTCGCGCGGCGCTGATTTGCTGCGGCAGCAGGCGAGTTGACGCCTGATCAAAGAATTGCCCCCGGTCGTCACTCCGCACCCTGGAGTGACGGCCGGGGGCCGTATCGGGGAGGCCTCGGCCTCCGAGCCGGACTTCGGCCCTGGGGCCGGGCTTCGGCACCGGGCCGGGCTCCGGGCCCGCCTCGGCTCAGCCCTTGGTGAGGTGGCGGCCGATCACCAGGCGCTGGATCTGGTTGGTGCCCTCGACGATCTGCAGCACCTTGGCCTCGCGCATGTAGCGCTCGGCCGGGAAGTCCTGGGTGTAGCCGTAGCCGCCGAGCACCTGGACGGCGTCGGTGGTCACCCGCATCGCGGCGTCGGTGCAGAACAGCTTGGCCATCGCCGCCTCCTTGGAGAACGGCCGGCCCGCGTCCCGCAGCCGCGCGGCGGCGAGGTAGAGCGACCGCCCGGCCTCGATCTGGGTGGCCATGTCGGCGAGCATGAAGGACAGGCCCTGGAAGTCCGCGATCGGGCGGCCGAACTGGCGCCGGGTGCGGGCGTAGTCGACGGCGAGGTCGAGCGCGGCCTGGGCGACGCCGACGGCACAGGCGGCGATGCCGAGGCGGCCGGAGTCCAGCGCGGCGAGCGCGATCTGGAAGCCCTGGCCCTCCTCCCCGACCAGCCGCTCGCGGGGCACCCGGGCACCGTCGAAGTGCAGCTGGGCGGTCGGCGAGGAACGCATGCCCATCTTGTGCTCCGGCGGCGCGGCCGACAGGCCCTGCTGGGCGCCGGGCACGAGCAGGCAGCTGATGCCCTTGGGGCCGTCCACCCCGGTGCGCACCAGGGCGCTGTAGAAGTCGGCCTGGCCGCCGTGGGTGATCCACGCCTTGGTGCCGTTGACGACGTACTCGTCCCCGTCGAGGTCGGCGCGGGTGCGCAGGGCCGCCGCGTCGGAGCCGGACTGCGGCTCGGAGAGGCAGTAGGCGCCGAGCTGTTCGCCGGAGAGCATGCCGGGCAGCCACGTCTCGCGCTGCTCGTCGTTGCCGAAGGTGGCCAGCGCGTGGCAGGACAGGGTGTGCACGCTGACGCCGAGGCCCACTGCCAGCCAGCCCGCGGCGAGCTCCTCCAGGACCTGGAGGTACACCTCGTAGGGCTGCTCGCCGCCGCCGTACTTCTCGTCGTACGGGAGGGAGAGCAGGCCGGCCTCGCCGAGGGTGCGGAAGACCTCCCGGGGGAAGCGGTCCGCGGCCTCGTCCTCCGCCGCGCGCGGCTGGAGCTCGCGCTGGACCAGGTCCCGGGTGAGGCTCAGCAGCTCGCGGGCCTCCTCGCTGGGCAGCTGGCGCTCCACGGCTTTCACGGGGGACGGGGTCATGGCGAGGGTCGCCTCCTCGATCGGGCGCCGGCCCGGGGTGGCGGGTGGTCCGGCGCGGGTGTGGCAGGTCGGCCCGACCGGCACCGGGTTGCGGTGAACGGCCGTTCACAGGCGTGGCGAAGGCGAGTATGCCCGAAACCCGCGCTGCCGTCACGACCTGCACAGATGATCTGTCCGCAGTGGTGGGCTACGGCACCGTAGGGTTGCCGTTGTGGCTGCATCCGGAACCGCCCCCTCCTCCCGTCCGCCCGCTCCCGCCGACCCGCTGACCGGGCTGGTCCGGGAGCTGCGGGCGCTGCCGCCCTCCTGCGGGCCGGTGCGGCTGGTCGCGGTGGACGGGCACGCGGGCTCCGGCAAGACGACCTTCGCCGGGCGGCTGGCGGCAGCGCTCGGCGGCGCACCAGTGGTCCACCTCGACGACCTGGCCACCCACACCGAGCTCTTCGACTGGACCGGGCGGCTGCGCGAGCAGGTGCTGGAGCCGCTGGCGGCCGGCCGCGACGCCGAGCACCGGGTGTACGACTGGACGCTGCGCCGTTTCGCCGGCACCGCCCGGGTGCCGCTCGCCCCGGTGGTGCTGGTGGAGGGGGTCGGCGCGGGGCGCCGCGAGGTGCGGCCGTGGCTGGCCCGGGTGATCTGGATGGAGCTGGAGGCCGCTGCGGCCCGTCGGCGCGGCGAGGAGCGGGACGGGCCGGAACTCGCCGCGTTCTGGGCGGGTTGGGCCCGCGCGGAGGCGGCGCACTTCGCCGCCGACCCGAGCCGTCCGCACGCCGCCACCAGGGTCGACGGGGTGACCGGGCGGATCGTGCCGAGCACCGTCGGTGAACCTTCAACTAAGCCCTTGACCTGCGACATCACCAGGACTTAGGTTCTCCTCAGTCGCCGGAACCCACCGTTCCGGCCGCTTCGGACCCGGCGCTCCCGACTTGTTCCCCCGTGAGCCGGGAGCGCCGTCCGGTCCCCTCCCCCAGCCCCCCGGTCAGCGGTTTTTCGGCCATCCGGCCGCCCAACCACCGTGTGCGCGATCGCATTTGACCCTGTGCGGCACCCTTCCGGATCAGCCCCGCGCCGGTACGATTCCCGGTAGGCGCATATGCGCCCCGGGGGCTCGACGACCACCGGCCCGGCTGCGTACAGGCGATCCGCCGGCCGAGCCCCGGGCCACACCGCGGGGGGCGTGAGTGACGACGGTCGACAGTTCCGACAGCACGGCGGGCGGCCCGGACCGGCTCGCCGACCGGGCCTGGCTGCGGGCCATGGACGCCTACACCGCCGGTGCCTACGCCCGGGCCGAGGAGGAGTTCCGGGCGGCCGTCCGGCTGGACCCCGGCATGGCCGACGCCTGGCTCGGCCTGCACGCGCTGCGCAGCGACACCTCGGCCGCCCTGCTCGCCATGTACCGCAACCAGAACCGCTTCGGCGAGCAGCGGCGGCTGCACCGCCGCCCGCTCAGCTCCTGGTACTGGCTGGGGTGGTGGGTGCAGCCGGTGCTGGAGGACGCCCGCGACCTCGCGCTGGCGCACGCCTCGCACTGGCTGGACGGCCGCCACCTGGCCGAGCTGGACCGGGCGTTGGAGCAGTGCCCGGCCCCCAGCGAGGACCCGTCCGCGCAGTTCCTGTACGCCTGCCGGTCCTACCTGCTCAAGGACTGGGAGCAGTTGATCCGGGACACCGACCGGCTGCTGGACGACCCGCTGCTGGGCATCGAGGCCGGGCTCTTCGCCGGCATGGCCCGGGTGCGGCTGGACATGTGCGCCCAGGCGCAGGCCCCGCTGGCCGCCTCACTGGCCCGCTGCCGCTCCGAGCAGCCGCAGCGCAAGGAGCTGCGCTACTGGCTGGCCCGGGCCTACGAGGGGGCCGGGCGCAGCGCCGCGGCGCTGCCGCTCTACCGGGCGGTGCACCGGGCGGACCCGGCGTTCATGGACACCTCGGCCCGGCTGACGGCCATCTCGGCCGAGGACGCGCTCGCGGACGGGCTGCTCGCGGACGGGCGCTCCGGCGGGCTGGACGGCTTCGGCCCGGACGGCGTCGGGCTCGACGGGGGCGGGCTCGACGGGGCCGGGCTGGACGGCGGCGGCCTCGACGGGGCCGGGCTGGAGGGCGTCGGGCTGGACGGGAGCGGCCTCGACGGCGTGGGTCCGGAGGGAGCCGGGGCGGGCGGTGGGACGGGCTACCAGGAGGACCCCGGCTACGCCGAAGGGCCGCTCTACGACGCCGAGTTCGGCACCGGCACCGCCCCGGTCGGCGGCGCCCCGGTCGGCGGCGGGCCCACGGTGGACGCGACCCTCGTGGACGGCCCGCTCACCGCGCCGGAACCGGACCCCGCCGCCGCGGACGGCGCACCCCAGGCGGCCGGCGAACGCTCGGGTTCGGGCGCCCCGGCCGGCCCCGCCGCACCGCCGCTGCCGGTGCGCGGCGAGGCCCAGCCCCGCACCGCCGCCGCTCCGCCGCCCCGGACCGCCGGCAACGAACGGGAGTTGGACGCGGCCCTGGCCGAACTCTCGCTGATGGTCGGCCTGGAGCCGGTCAAGCGCCAAGTCAGGGCGCTCTCGGCCCAGTTGAGGATGTCGCGGCTGCGGGCCGAGCAGGGGCTGCCGGTCCAGCCGCCGAAGCGGCACTTCGTCTTCTCCGGCCCGTCCGGCACCGGCAAGACCACCGTGGCACGGATCCTCGGCCGGGTCTTCCACGCCCTCGGACTGCTCTCCGGCGACCACCTGGTGGAGGCCCAACGCGCGGACCTGGTGGGCGAGTTCCTCGGCCAGACCGCCGTCAAGGCGAACGAGCTGATCGACTCCGCGCTGGACGGCGTGCTGTTCATCGACGAGGCGTACAGCCTCTCCAACTCCGGCTACACCAAGGGCGACGCCTACGGCGACGAGGCGCTCCAGGTGCTGCTCAAGCGGGCCGAGGACAACCGGGACCGGCTGGTGGTGATCCTGGCCGGCTACCCGGAGGGGATGAACCGGCTGCTCGCCACCAACCCCGGCCTCAACTCCCGCTTCACCACCCGGGTCGACTTCCCCAGCTACCGGCCGAACGAACTGACCGCGATCGGCGCGGCGCTGGCCGGCCGGGACGGCGACGGCTGGGACGAGGACGCGGCCGAGGAGCTGGCCAGCATCTGCACCCACGTGGTGCGCGAGGGCTGGATCGACGAGCTGGGCAACGGCCGGTTCATCCGCACCCTGTACGAGAAGTCCTGCGCCTACCGGGACCTGCGGCTCTCGCTGCTGCGCGTGGCGCCGGGCCGGGAGGACCTGGCGACGCTGCGGCTGCCGGACCTGGTGCAGGCGTACGGGGAGCTGATCGACGGCCGGGGCTGACGACCGGCTCCCCCACCGGGCATCAGCCCCTGAGCAGCTCCGCCTCGCGCTCCGGGTCGAGTCCGACCCTCGGCCGGTCGGCGCGCTGCGGGGCCTCGCCGCCGATCGACCGCAGCCAGGCCCAGGTGTCCTCGACCGTCTCGGCGACCGGGCGGCAGCGCAGCCCGGCGTCGACGGCTCGGGCGACCGAGGCGCCGTGCAGGAAGTCGTAGAGCTCACCGGGCGCCAGCCAGACCGGCAGCTCCGTCCAGGGCTGCACACCGGCCGCCAGGATCCGCTCCGGGTCGGTCCAGCGCAGCTCGGCGTCCGAGCCGGTGGCCCCGACGCAGGCCTCCAGCAGCCCGCCCATGGTGGTGTGGCCGGCCGGGCTGACCACGTTGTACGGCCCGCCCAGCCGGGCCGCCGCCGCGTCCAGGGTCCAGGCGGCGAGGTCGCGGCCGTCGATGTACTGCAGCGGCAGCTCGCGCGGGCCGGGAGCGAGCACCGGGCCGCCCCGGGCGATCCGGTTCAGCCACCAGGGCAGCCGGCCGATGTCCTCGTACGGGCCGAGGATCAGTCCGGCGCGGACCAGCAGGGCGCGCCCGCCGTACTCCGCCTCCAGGGCCAGTTCGGCGCCGCGCTTGGCCTCCGCGTAGCCCACCTCACCGGTGAGGTCCGGGGCTGAGTCGACCACCGGTGCGCTCTCGTCGGCCCCGGCGCGCAGCGGGTGGTCGTACACCGAGCGGCTGGAGACGTACGCGTAGTGGCCGACCCGGCCGTTCAGCCGCCGGGCGCTGTCGCGCACCGCCGCCGGGGCCCAGGACCAGGTGTCCACCACCGCGTCCCACTCCCCCGTGCCGAGCGCGGCGAGGCCGTCCTCGGCGGTGCGGTCGCCCCGCAGCACCCGGACGCCCTCGGGCGCGGGCTGCGTGCCGCGGTTGAGGGCCGTCACCTCCCAGCCCCTGGCCAGCGCCTCCTCGGCGACGGCCCGTCCGACGAACTTCGTTCCACCCAGCAGCAGGAGTCTCATGCCGACCACCCTCCTCCGAGGGTGGCCGGCAGGGGAACCGTTGCCTGCTGTGGGCAGATTCGCCCTCGGCGGACAGGCGTCGCCGGATGGGGGCCTTCGGGTGCTTCCCGTGGCTAGGCGGTCGTCCGGTGGTCCGGGTCGTGCATCTCGCCGACCAGCTCCTCCAGGACGTCCTCCAGCATCACCACGCCGACCGTGCGGCCGTCCTGGTCCAGCACGGCGGCCAGGTGGCAGGTGGCCCGGCGCATCGCGCCGAGGGCGTCGTCCAGCGGGAGGCTGCCGCGCAGCACCGTGATCGGCCGCCACAGCCGGGCCGGGACGGGCGCCGACGGGTCGTCCACGTCGAGGATGTCCTTGAGGTGGAGGTAGCCCAGGTAGCCGTGGCCGGCCGGGTCCCCGTCGGTGACCGGGAAGCGCGAGAAGCCGGTGCGCAGGGCGAGCTCCTCGACCTCGGCGGCGGTCGCCTTCGGGTCCACGGTGACCAGCTGCTCGGGCCGCAGCAGGACGTCGGTGACCGGGCGGCGGCCCAGCTCCAGGGCGTCCTCCAGGCGTTCCTGGCGGTCCTCGTCGAGCAGGCCGGCGTCCCGGGAGTCGACCAGCAGGTACATCAGCTGCTCGGTGGTGAACACCGACTCGACCTCGTCCTTGGCCTCCACCCGGAACAGCCGCAGCACGCCGTTGGCGCAGGCGTTGAGCGCCCGGATCACCGGGGCGAGCCAGCGGGCCAGCCGGTCCAGCGGCGGGCCGAGCAGCAGCGCGGCCCGCTCCGGGCCGGCCATCGCCATGTTCTTCGGCACCATCTCGCCGATCACCATGTGCAGGAAGACCACGAGGGCCAGCGAGATCCCGTACGAGAGCGGGTGCATCAGGCCGGACGGGACGCCGATCGCGTGGAACGGGCCCTCCAGCAGGGAGGCGATGGTCGGTTCGGCGAGCGCACCGAGACCCAGCGAGCAGACGGTGATGCCGAGTTGGGCGGCGGCCAGCATCGCGGAGACGTTGGACAGCGCGTGCAGCACCGTCCGGGCGCGCTTGTGCCCGGCCTCGGCGAGCGGCTCGATCTGGCTGCGGCGCACCGAGACGACGGCGAACTCCGCGCCGACGAAGAACGCGTTGCCGAGCAGGAGCACGACGGCGACGGCGAGTTGGAGCACGGTCATCGGACGCCCTCCCCGTTCTCGCCGAACCGGCCGGGCGCGCTGGTGCGCTCCACCCGGACCTGGCTGGTGCGGTGCCGGTCGACACCGGTCACGGTGAACCGCCAGCCGGGCAGTTCGGCCTGCTCACCCACCTCGGGGAGCTTGCCGAGCAGGTCGGAGACCAGGCCCGCCAGGGTCTCGTACGGGCCGTCCGGGGCGTTCAGGCCGATCGCCTCCAGCTGGTCGAGCCGGGCGCGGCCGTCCGCCTCCCAGACGGGCAGGCCGTCGACGGCCGGCAGCTGGAGCAGGTCGGGGTGGTCCTCCGGGTCGTGCTCGTCCTGCACCTCGCCGACGATCTCCTCGACGATGTCCTCGACGGTGACGACCCCGGCGGTGCCGCCGTACTCGTCGACCACGATGGCCATCGGCTGGAGGCGGCGCAGCTGGTCCAGCAGCCGCTCGGCGGGCAGGGTCTCGGGCACCAGCAGCGGCGGCGAGGCCAGCTCGGCGACCCGGACCAGGCCGCGGCGGGCGGCCGGGACGGCGAGGGCGTCCTTGAGCGTCACGATGCCGGTGATCTCGTCCACGGTGTCGGTGTAGACGGGGAAGCGGGACAGGCCGGTGGCCCGGGTCAGGTTGATGACGTCGGAGGCGGTGGCGTCGCGCTGGAGGGCGGCGACGTCGATCCGCGGGGTCATCACGGACTCGGCGGTGAGCTCGCCGAGGCCGAGGGTGCGGACGAACAGGGTCGCCGACTCCTCGTCTATGGCGCCGGCCTTGGCCGAGTGCCGGGCCAGCGAGACCAGCTCGGCCGGGGTGCGGGCGTGCTCCAGCTCCTCCTGCGGCTCGATGCCGAAGGCCCGGACGGTGCGGTCCGCGGCGCCGTTCAGGAAGCTGATCAGCGGGCGGCAGGCGAAGGAGAAGGCCATGTGCGGGGCGGCGACCGCGCGGGCCACCTGGAGCGGGCGGGAGATCGCCCAGTTCTTGGGGACCAGCTCGCCGATCACCATCTGCACGACGGTGGCCAGCACCATGCCGACCACCACGGCGACACCGCGGGCGGCCGAGTCCGGCACCCCGATGCCCGACATCACGGGCGAGAGCAGGGTCGACAGCGCCGGCTCGGCGAGCATGCCGACCACCAGCGAGGTGACGGTGATGCCCAGCTGGGCGCCGGAGAGTTCGAAGGACAGGTGCCGCAGGGCCCGGGAGACCCGGCGGGACTTGACGTCGCCGGCTTCGGCGGAACGTTCCACCGCGCCGCGGTCGGCGGTCACGAAGGCGAACTCGGCGGCCACGAAGAGGCCGTTGGCGAGGATCAGGAGCAGGGCCGCGAGCAACAGCAGCCAGGCGGTGATCACAGTGCCGCCTGCCTTCCGGGGGTCGGAAGCGAGGCGGCGCAGGTACTACCGGACGGATCGTCCATCGAGGGGGAGTGTCACTCCTCTGGTCGGTGCGGTACAGGTCGTGCCGGGGGCAGGATTGAAGTTTTGCCCCACTTTTACCAGCGTAGACCATATCGGCGCGACGGTAGGAAGCGTGTTCGGACCCGCCGGGGCCCCGGGCCAGGGTTCGGGGGTCCGGAATCCGGGGGTGCGGGCGTCGCGGGATCCGGGGGTGCGGGCGTCGCGGGGTCCGGGGGTGCGGGCGTCCGGGGTCAGGCCCGGGCGTGGTGCTCGACCAGGTCGCGCAGCGCACGGGCGTCCGCGATCGCCCGGTCCTTGCCGACGCCGGACTGGATGCCGACCGCGGCCAGCGAGGTGCCGTCGGCGAGGTCGAGGGTGGCCCACGGGTCGCCCTGGCGGAAGTTGACCCGGACGATCTCCGGCCAGGCCAGCCGACGGCTGCGGACGAAGTTGACCACCGTCACGCCCTCGGCGTCCGCGCTCACCCGGGGGCGGGCCAGCATCAGGCCGACGGCGGCGAACAGCACGCCGCTGGCGACCATCATGATCCGGTCGTTGAGCTGCCAGTTCGCCGGGAGCAGCACGGCCAGCACCACGAACAGGGCCACGAGCACGGCGCAGACCGGCAGCAGCACCGCGCGGGTGCGCCGGGGCGCCCAGGTGACGGGGAACTCGACGGGCGGCGTGGACACGTGGGGTCTCCGGTGGCTCTGGATCGTGGCGGTCGTGGCGGTCGTGGCAGTCATGACGGCCGTGGCGGTGGGACGGCGGGACGGCGAAGGGGCGGGGACGCCGACCGGCGTCCCCGCCCCTATTGAACCGTTCTTTACTCTCTGGCGTGCAAGCAGGTCAGAGGCGGCAGGCGTGGATGTTGGTGACCAGGATCGCCCGGGCGCCGATGCCCCACAGGTCGTCCATGATCTGCTGGGCCTCCTTGCGGAGCACCATCGACCGGACGGCCACCCAGCCCTCGGTGTGCAGCGGGGAGACGGTCGGCGACTCCAGACCGGGGGTGAGCGCCACGGCGGCGCCGACCTTCTCGGCCCGGATGTCGTAGTCCATCAGCACGTAGCGGCGGGCCACCAGCACGCCCTGGAGACGGCGCAGGAACTGCTCCACCCGGGCGTCCTCGCCCGCGCCCTTGGGGCGGATCACCACGGAGTCCGAGATCAGGATCGGCTCGCCGAAGACCTCCAGGCCGGCGTTGCGCAGGCTGGTCCCGGTCTCCACCACGTCGGCGATCACGTCGGCGACGCCCAGCTGCACGGCGGTCTCGACCGCGCCGTCCAGCTTGGTGACCGTCGCCGTCACGCCGTGGTCCGCCAGGTGCTGCTCGACCAGGCCGGTGTAGGAGGTCGCGATCCGCAGCCCCTCCAGGCCCTGCACGTCCTTGACGTCCACGCCCTCGGGGCGGGCGAAGCGGAAGGTCGACCCGGCGAAGCCGAGGGCGAGCACCTCCTCCGCGTTGGAGTGCGAGTCCAGCAGCAGGTCGCGGCCGGTGATGCCGACGTCGAGGCGGCCGGAGCCGACGTACACGGCGATGTCGCGCGGGCGGAGGAAGAAGAACTCGACCTCGTTGGCCGGGTCGACGAGGACGAGCTCCTTCGGGTCCTTCCGCTGGCGGTAGCCGGCCTCATGGAGCATCTCCGCCGCGGGACCCGAGAGCGAACCCTTGTTGGGGACGGCGATGCGCAGCATGGGAAGTCGGTTCCTTACCTGTTCGGTGGAGGGGTGCTGTCGGGAGCGGTTCAGAGGTACTTGTACACGTCGTCGAGCGTCAGCCCGCGGGCGATCATCATCACCTGAAGGTGGTAGAGGAGTTGCGAGATCTCCTCCGCCGTCTGCTCGTCCGACTGGAACTCGGCGGCCATCCAGACCTCGGCGGCCTCCTCGACGACCTTCTTGCCGATCGCATGGACGCCCTGCTGGACGAGCTGCGCGGTACGGGAGGACGAGGGGTCGCCGGTGGCGGCCTTCTGCTGGAGCTCGGAGAAGAGCTCCTCGAATGTCTTCGAAGCCATGATGGGACTCACCATACGGCGTGCGGGGTGGCGGACGGTAAACGGTCCCGGAGCGTGGACAGTCCTGTGGACGTCCACGCTCCGGGACCGGACGGCCTGCCGTCAGCGGGCGTCGCGCAGGGCGACGGCGGTGGCGACGGCGGCGGTGACGGCCTCGTGGCCCTTGTCCTCGGCGGAGCCCGGCAGACCGGCCCGGTCCAGCGCCTGCTCCTCGTTGTCGCAGGTCAGCACGCCGAAGCCGACCGGGACGCCGGTGTCCACGCTGACCTGGGTCAGGCCGACGGTGGCCGCCTGGCAGACGTAGTCGAAGTGCGGGGTGCCGCCGCGGATCACCACGCCGAGGGCGATCACGGCGTCGTAGCCGCGGTCGGCGAGGCGCTTGGCCGCGACCGGCAGCTCGAAGGTGCCCGGGACGCGCAGCACGGTCGGCTCGGCGACGCCCAGCTCCTTGAGCGCCCGGTGGGCGCCGTCCAGCAGGCCGTTCATCACCTTGTCGTGCCACTGGGCGGCGATGACCGCGACCTTGAGGTCGGCGGCGCCGTCGATGGTCAGCTCGGGGGCTCCGTGGCCGCTCATGTCTTCCTACTTCCTGTGGTCGGTGGGTGGTTCAGTGGTTCAGGAGCCGAGCCCGGGCAGGTCGTGGCCCATCCGGTCGCGCTTGGTACGCAGGTAGCGAAGGTTGTGCTCACCGGGCGCGATCTCGACCGCCTCGCGCCCCTTGACCTTGAGCCCGTGGTCGGTGAGCGCGGTCTGCTTCCGCGGGTTGTTGGTCATCAGGGTGAGCGAGCGGACCCCGAGGTCCACCAGCATCTGCGCCGCGATGCTGTAGTCGCGGGCGTCCGCGGGCAGCCCCAGGTCCAGGTTGGCGTCGACGGTGTCGCGCCCCTGCTCCTGCAGCTCGTACGCGCGCAGCTTGTGGGCCAGGCCGATCCCCCGGCCCTCGTGGCCGCGCAGGTAGAGCACCACGCCGCGGCCGGACTCGGCGACCCGCCGGAGCGAGGCCTCCAGCTGCGGACCGCAGTCGCAGCGCAGCGAGCCGAGGACGTCGCCGGTCAGGCACTCGGAGTGCACCCGCACCAGCACGTCCTCACCGTCCGGCAGTCGGCCGTCCTCGCCGAGGCCGCCGGCCACCAGCGCGATGTGCTCGACGCCGTCGAGGGTGCCCCGGTAGCCGACCGCGGTGAACTCGCCGTGCACGGTGGGCAGGGCGGTGGTCGCGGCCCGGTCGACGTGCAGCTCGGTGCGGCGGCGGTAGGCGATCAGGTCCTCGATGGAGATGATCGCCAGGCCGTGCTCGCGGGCGAAGGCGACCAGCTCGGGCAGCCGGGCCATGGTGCCGTCGTCGTTGACCACCTCGACGCACACGCCGGCCGGCGGCAGCCCGGCGAGCCGGGCCAGGTCGACGGTGGCCTCGGTGTGCCCGGGGCGGACCAGCACGCCGCCGTCGACGGCGCGCAGCGGGAAGACGTGGCCCGGGCGGGTCAGGTCCCCCGGCTCGGTGCCGGGCGAGGCCAGCAGGCGGACGGTGCGGGCGCGGTCGGCGGCGGAGATGCCGGTGTCCACGCCCTCGCGGGCGTCCACCGAGACGGTGTAGGCGGTGCCCTTGCGGTCCTCGTTGACCTGGGTCATCGGCGGGAGCTTGAGGCGGTCCAGCTCCTCACCGGTCATCGGGGTGCAGATCACGCCGGAGCTGTAGCGGATGGTGAAGGCCATCAGCTCGGGGGTCGCGGCGGAGGCGGCGAAGATGAAGTCGCCCTCGTTCTCGCGGTCCTCGTCGTCGACCACGATCACCGCGCGGCCGGCCGCGATGTCGGCGATCGCCCGCTCGACCGGGTCGAGGACGAACTCCTCGGCGCCGCTGCCGCCGTCGATGCCGGGTCGGGTGCCGGGCTCGTCGCCGGGCCGGATCTGGTTCTCGGTCATGCCGTGACTCCCTGCGGGACGTTGGCGGAGGTGGCTCGCGGCTCACGGGTGCTCAGCCACCAGGACCGCAGGCCGAGCAGCACCAGGACGAAGTAGACGGAGTAGGTGAGGCCCGAGAAGGTGTAACCGCTGTTGAAGGCGAACGGGACGCCGACCGCGTCGACCGCGATCCAGGCGAACCAGAACTCCAGCCAGCCGCGTGCCTGGGCCACCATCGCGGCGAGCGTGCCGACGAAGATGTAGGCGTCCGACCAGGGGCTCCAGGACAGTTCGGGGTAGGCCGTGAACAGCAGCGCCAGGGCGACCGTGCCGACCGCGGTGCCGGCCACCAGGGCGGCCCGCTCGGGCCAACTGGCGAACCGCACCGAGATGGTGCCGGTGTCACGGCGCCCGCGCCGCCACTGCGCCCAACCCCAGGCGGCGGTGACGATGACGATCAGCTGCTTGCCGATCAGACCGGGGACGTGGCCCCCGAGGTAGGCGGCGATCAGCACGACGCCGGACAGGAGTTGGACCGGCCAGCTCCACACCGAACGGCGCCAGCCGAGCGCCAGGCCGCCGAAGCCGAACAGGTTGCCGATCATGTCGGCCCACTTCACGTGTTCACCGAGGACGGTGAACGCCTCTCCGCTGAGCCAGCTCATTCCTTGTCCCCCGTGCTGTGCGTGATCTGCGTGATGTGTGCGGTGTCCGCGGTGTCTGTGGTGTCTGTGGTGTCCGCGGCGTGCGTGGCCCGTGCGGCCGGTGCGGTGTGCGGAAGGTTCGGGAGGGTGCGCGATTCGAGCAGCCGCTCCACGTACTTGGCGAGCACGTCCACCTCGAGGTTGACGCTCTCCCCGAGGGTCTTGGCGCCGAGCGTGGTCAGTGCGAGGGTGGCCGGGATGAGGCTGACGGTGAAGCTGTCGCGGGCCGCCTCCACCACGGTGAGGCTGACGCCGTCGACCGTGATCGAGCCCTTCTCCACCAGATAGCGGGAGATGGACTCCGGCAGCGAGAAGCGCAGCACCTCCCAGCGCAGGTTGCCGGCCGCGTCGCGCTCGCCGGGCTCGCGGCTCAACAGCCGCCCGGTGGCGTCGACATGGCCCTGGACCAGGTGCCCGCCGAGCCTGGCGCCGAGCGCCATCGCGCGCTCCAGGTTGACCGGGGAGCCGGGCTTCAACTCGCCCAGGCTGGAACGGTGCAGCGTCTCGGCCATCACGTCGGCGCTGAACTCGCCGACCTCGGCGGCCAGTTCCTCAGCACTGTCGACCACGGTCAGACAGACGCCGTTGACCGCGATGGAGTCGCCGTGACGCGCACCGACACGAACCACCGGGCCACGGAGGCGGATTCGCGAGGAGTCGCCGATCTCCTCGATCGACACGACCTCGCCGAGCTCTTCGATGATGCCGGTGAACACCCGGGTCTCCTCGCGCTTGGGGCGCGGACTCCGGGGCGGCAGAGGGAGATGACAAACGGACGGGCACCGGTGCACGGGGCTGCCGACACGACCCGTCGCCGGGATGCCGGAACCGCCGGGAGATCGCTCACCCGACCCGGGAGACACCTCTCCCGCCGTTCACCTGACCGTGGTCCGGTCCGGTTCGTGATGGACCACGGGTACTGCTCTTCGTCCGCCCGCGCACGCCTCCCATCCGGACTTTAACCGTCGGTCCAGGAATTTCACCTGGTCAACCGGCCGCTGGCTGCGGACGGGTCGCGGACTGTAACCGCCGGTTCGGATTTTCACCGACCCCGGAGTGCGCTGAACGTCACTGCTGATGACGTCATTGTGCCACGCGGGGCGCGAGCCGAGGGAGAGGGTTCCGCTGTGGCCTGTTTCACGGCCCCGCGGGGAATGCGCGGTGGGTCCGGTACGGCGCCGGTGGCGCCGCCGTGCGCGCAGGGTGACCCTGGTGGTGGGGCCGGAAGGCCGGCGGGGTCTGCGGAGTTCGCGGGATCCGCGCGGTTCGCAGGACTCGCAGCGTTCGGAAGGTTCTGAAAGTTCGCGGGGTTCGCGGAGTTCGCAAGGTACGGAGGCGAGCACGATGAAGTTCATGGACGTCCACCACGGGATGGTCGGGATCACGCCGGAGCAGCTCAGGGCGGCCCACACGGCCGACCTGGCGGTCGAGGGCGAGGAAGGCGTGCACTTCGAGCAGGCCTGGGCGGACCCCGAGTCCGGCACGGTGTACTGCCTGTCCGAGGCGCCGTCCAGGGAGGCGGTGCAGCGGGTCCACGAACGGACCGGGCACCCGGCGGCCGAGATCCACTCGGTGCCGTTCTCGGTGTGACCGTCCGGTATGACCGTCCGGTATGACCGTCTCGGTGTGAGCGTTCCGGGGCCTTCGGCCCCGGCCGGGCTCAGAGCGTGGCGGGTGCGGCGATCGGCGTGAAGTGGGTGACCTCCGGGGGGTGCACGAGGTAGTGCAACTCGCCCTCCGACCAGACCGGCCGGATCCGCCACATCGGCCCGGCGTACCCCCGCAGGGCCTCCTCGTCGCGCCAGCGGCTGACCACGAGCACCCGGTGCCCGTCCTCGGTCACCGAGCGCAACAGCTCACCGCCGAGGCACCCGTCCGTCCGCCCCAACTGCGGGATCACCTGGCCGACCAGGTGCGCGCAGAACTCCTCGATGCGATCGGCCGTGACCTGCCCGGCCCAAATTCTGATGATCACGGCCACCACCTCCGGCTGGCTGGAGTCCCTGGCCCCATTATCAGCGGAAAACCGCTGGTGGGGAGGGATGGAGCGACTCTTTCACGGAGAGTTGAGGAAGCCGGGAGACGGGGCGCGGGAAGAGCCCTCCGTTAGATTCCCGGTATGACCCTCACACCGGAAGCTCCCGCACCGTCAACCCCCGCTCCGGACGCGCCGAACAGCCTGTTCGCCGCCCTCAGCGCGCGTGCCCTCACCGAGCCGGCCCAGCTGCGTGAGGTCTACGAGCAGCCCGGCGACCACGCGCGCCGCAAGCAGGTGGACCACCTCCACGAGGTCGCCCAGCGCCTCATCGCCTGCGCCTCGCTGGTGTTCGTGGCCAGCTCCGACGCGGCCGGCCGCTGCGACGTCTCCCCGCGCGGCGGCCCGGCCGGGGTCGTCTCGGTGCTCGACGAGCACACCCTGGCCATTCCGGACGCCACCGGCAACAAACGCCTGGACACCCTGCACAACATCCTGGAGAACGGCCGGGTCGGACTGCTCTTCGTCGTCCCGGGGCGGGACACCACGCTGCGGGTCAACGGGCGGGCCTGCATCTCCACCGACCCGGAGCTGCTGCGGCAGCTGACGGCCGTCGGCAAGCCCCCGCGCAGCGCGATCGTGGTGGCCGTGGAGGAGGTGTACGCGCACTGCCCGAAGTCGCTCATGCGGGGCTCGGCCTGGAAGCCGGAGAACTGGCTGGCGAAGGACGCCCAGCCGACGTCGGCGGAGGTCACGCTGTCGCACCTGAGGGACGACTCGCTGACCATCGACATGATCGAGCAGACGGAGCGGGAGGCGCTCCTGTACCGGTACGAGTAGGCGCGGCGCCGGTACGAGTGGCGCGGCGCGGGTACGAGTGGGCGCCGGTACGAGTGGGCGCGGGCGCCGGTGGGCCCCGCCACCGGTCCGGGTGGACCGGCCGCGGGGCCCTCGCTCGCCCCGGCCCGGGTCAGGCGGCCTTCGGGACGTCGACCACCGCCGCGCCGTCGGCGGCCCGTTGGACGGCCTCGACGCCCTTGTGGGCGGCGTCCTTGCTGACGTAGCCCTGGCCGGTCGCGACGATCTCGCCGTTGCCCGCCTTGAGCCGGAACCGGTACTTGCCGCCGGTGTCCTCGTAGACCTCGAACTTGCCCGACATCCGGGCCACCTCCTCGTGCGGCACGGGTGCGCCGCGTCGATCCGTCCCCCTCCCCCTCGCAGTACCGTGCGCCCGGTGCGGGCACGGGCGCACCCGGTCGGCCGCCGGACGGGTGACGCCGGGCCGACCCGGGTTTGCGGGGGTGCCGGGGAGGCCGCCGGTGGTTTGAATGGACGGATGGACTGCGTGTTCTGTGCGGTGGTGGCGGGCGAGGAACCGGCGCACCGGGTGCTGGACGACGCGGCGGCGGTGGCCTTCCTGGACCGCCGGCCGCTGTTCCCCGGTCACGTGCTGGTCGTGCCGCGCGCCCACCACCGGACCCTGGCGGACCTGCCCCCCGAGGAGGTCGGGCCGTTCTTCCTGCGGGTGCAGCGGGTGGCGGCGGCGGTGGAGCGGGGGCTGGGCGCGGCGGGCAGCTTCGTGGCGGCGAACAACCGGATCAGCCAGTCGGTGCCGCACCTGCACGTCCACGTGGTGCCGCGCAATCCCAAGGACGGGCTGCGCGGGTTCTTCTGGCCGCGGGGGAAGTACCCGGACGAGGCGGGGGCGGCGGAGGTGGCGGCGCGGCTGCGGGCGGCGCTGGAGGAGGGGTAGGGGCGGCGGGGGGGTAGGGGCGGCGGGGGTTTTCGGCGTTCGACCGGGCATTTCGACCGGGCTCTTCTGTCGGGCACTTCGGCCGGACCTCTTGACAGGTATAGACCACTCCGCTTGAGTCGGTGTCGGCCCCGTACCGGCCCGCACCCCGGTCGGCCGTCCCCCACGACGCGCCCCCGCACGGGCCACGGCTCCCCTGCCCCACCAGGTCCCGGTCCCGACGACGTGCGGCCCCCACCGCACAAGGGGTGATGACGTGTCAGTCAAACGCCTGCTCGCGCTGCTGTCCGCCGTGGTCACGGCGCTCGCGCTCGCGGTGCTCCTCCCGGCCTCCGCCAGCGCCGCCGCCTGCGGCACCGCGTGGAGCGCGACCGCCGTGTACACCGGCGGCGCCGCCGTCTCGTACAACAGCCACAACTGGACCGCCAAGTGGTGGACCCAGAACGAACCGCCGAGCACCGGGGGCTCCGGGGTCTGGTCCGACCAGGGCCCCTGCGGCGGCCCCACCGACCCCGGCCCGACCCCCACACCGACCCCGAACCCGGGCGGATTCCCGGTCAGCCAGGCCCAGTTCGACCGGATGTTCCCGAACCGGAACCCCTTCTACACCTACCAGGGCCTGCTCGACGCCACCAGCGCCTACCCCGGCTTCGCGGCCACCGGCAGCGACACCGTACGGAACCAGGAGGCCGCGGCCTTCCTCGCCAACGTCAGCCACGAGACCGGCGGGCTGGTCTACGTGGTCGAGCAGGACACCTCCAACTACCCGCACTACTGCGACACTTCGCAGCCGTACGGGTGCCCGGCCGGGCAGTCCGCGTACTACGGGCGCGGACCGATCCAGCTCAGCTGGAACTTCAACTACAAGGCGGCGGGCGACGCTCTCGGCATCGACCTGCTGCACAACCCGGACCTGATGCAGACCGACCCGGCGGTGGCCTGGAAGACCGGCCTCTGGTACTGGAACACCCAGAACGGTCCCGGCACCATGACCGCGCACGACGCGATGGTCAACGGGAAGGGCTTCGGCGAGACGATCCGCAGCATCAACGGCGCGCTGGAGTGCAACGGCAACAACACCGCGCAGATGCAGCACCGGATCAGCCTGTACCAGAGCTTCGTCCAGATCCTCGGCACCGTGCCCGGGGGCAACCTGAGCTGCTGACGGGCCCAGGGTCCGTCCTCGAACTCCCGTCGTCCGCCCGGAGGGCGGGAGCTCGAAGCCGGGCCCTAAGGTCGGGGCATGAACGAACTCGCGCGCCTCGTGCAGCAGACCTCCGACCGGGTGACGGGGCGGTGCGTCGGTGTGGTGGTCGCCGGGGTGGCCGGTGGCGCCGTGGAGATCCGCGGTGCCGGGCGGACGGGTCCGGGGGGCGAAGTGCCCGGGGCCCGGACGTTGTTCGACGTCGGCTCCGTCACCAAGGTGTTCACCGCGCTCGCGCTCGCGCGGCTGGCGCTCGACGGCACGGTGCGCCTCGACGAGCCGCTCGCGGAGGTGCTGCCCCGCTCTACGGCCGTCCCGTCCCGGGGCGGGGAGGCGATCACGCTCCGGCACCTCGCCACCCACACCTCAGGACTCCCCCGGCTGCCCCGGGGCGTGCTGCTGCGCGCGCTGCTGCGGCCCGACCGGGCGGACCCGTACGCCCATTGCACCGCCGAGCGAATACTCTCCGGGCTCGGGCGGACCCGGTTGCGTTCCGCCCCCGGGCGCAACTTCCGCTACTCCAACCTCGGCGCCGGGCTGCTCGGGCTGGCCCTCGCCCACCGGGCCGGCACCACGTACGGGGAGCTGGTGGACCGCGAGGTCTGCGCACCGCTGGGGCTGACGGACACCTGCCTGCGGCCGGACGCCGACCAGTCCGCCCGGCTGGCGTCCGGCCACGCGCCGACCGGGCGCCCGGTGCCGTCCTGGGAGTTCGCGGCGCTCCCCGGCATGGGCGGGCTCCGCTCGACGGCGGCCGACCTCGCGGCGTTCCTGCGGGCGCAGTTGGCGGCCGAGGGCGAGCCGGACGCACCGCTGGCGCCGGCGATGCTGCTCACCCGGGAGACCAGGCACCGGGTCAACCCCTTCGCCTGGACGCACCTCGGCTGGCTCGGCCACCGGCTGCACGCCCAGCAGGGCAGGCACCTGCAATTGTGGCACAACGGGGGGACGGGTGGATCCGCCTCCTTCCTCGCGTTCGACCCGGAGCGGCAGGTGGGGGTGGTGGTGCTGGCCAACTCCCGGCGGTCGGTGGACGAGGCGGGCACGGCGCTGCTGCGGCGGCTGCAGGTGGGGCTCGGCACGGGCGGGCTCGGCACGGGCGGGCGCTGACGGGCGGGCTCGGCACGGGCGGGCGCTGACGGGCGGGCTCGGCACGGGCGGGCGCTGACGGGCGGGGCCTCCCCCGCTGCCGCGACCGCCTCCTGCCGCCTCCTGCACCTCGCCTCCCCCGCCGACCGGCGCTTCGGTCGCCCCTGCCGAACGGCACCCCCTGCTGCCGGACACGCTCCGGCTGTTTCGGGCCAAAGGGTGTCGATTGGCACTGTTCCGGAGGGTGGTGGGCGATCGATCCTGGTGGTCCGACATCCGGGAGTCGTAGTTCCGGTTGGGGAGACCGTCGAGGGCGAGGAGGGCGAAGTGGCGATGCTGTGGTCGCCCGGGTGGGCGTGGCCGTTCGTGGAGAACGGACAGGGCCGTCGCAGGTCGGCCGGTCCGCTCGGGCCGGTGGTGCAGGTGCACCGGGCGTTCCGGCCGGTCCCGTGGCGGGCGCGGACATGGCTGGACACCGTGGCGGCGGTCCTGGCACTGGTGGTCTGCCTGGCGTTCGGCGAGTGGTGGCCGGCCCCCGTGGTGGCGGCCGCGGCGGTGCTGGCCGCGAACGGGTACGGCGCCCTACGGTCCGCGCCCGGGCTACGCGCCGTACGGGTCCATGAGGGCGGGCTGGCACTGGTCGGGGCGGGCGCCGGCGAGCGGCTGCTGCCGTGGGCGGGCATCGAAGCCGTCGAGCACTCCCCCGCCTCCGCCAGGTTCCCCGGCTTCCCCGGCGGGCGGCGGCGGGAGCCCGAGCGGATCCGAATATGGCCCGTCGGCGCGGCCGAGCCCCTGGTGCTGGCCCACCTGCACGGGCTGGAGGGCTTGGCGCGGGAGGCGGACGAGTTCCTGTCCCCGCACCTCCGGGCCGCACTGCACGAGGCGCTGCGCAGCGAGGGGAGCGTCCGGTTCGCCCGGGGGCGGCTGACGGTGACGGCCGGCGGGCTGGTGCACCGACCTCCGCACCCCCTGGTCGCGGCGGAGGCGTACCGGTGGGCGGAGGTGCACTCGGCCCGGGCGTCAGGCCTCGGCGAGCTGGAACTCCGGACACGGTCGGCGGGCCTGCCGCTCACCCTCCCGGTGCCCAACGCCCGTGCGGCGGCGGACTTCCTGGAGGCCGTCCGGGCCGGGGCCCGGGTCACCTTGGCGGACGCCTAGGTCTACCCTGGAGGCGGTCGGCTGGCGCAGACCGGCACCGGGCGGATCCGGCGGGCTCGTGCGGGCCCGACCGATCATCCCCTAGGGGCTACCGGGGGTCCGTCCCGCAAGGGATCAGTACATCGCTGAGTGGACGTCAGTTCGCCTGCCCGCGACCTACCGTCGCTCGTATGAGCCGACACACGAGCCGACTTCGCACCACCGCCGCGGTCGCGGCCCTGCTGCTCGCGGTGCCCCTGTCCGTCGCAGCGGCGGCACCGGCCCTGGCCGCACCCGCCGCGCCGGTCGCCGCCACTGCTGGCACCGCCGGCACGGCGAGCGCCGTCCACCTCGAACTCCCGCGCCCGACCGGGCCGTTCGCGGTCGGGCAGGAGGTCCTGCACCTGGTCGACGAGAACCGCCCGGACCCATGGGTGCCCTCCGCCGGGCCGCGCCAACTGATGGTCACGATGTACTACCCCGCCCACGCCGGGACGGGCAGCCCGGCCCCGTACATGACCGCCGCGGCCGCCCGGCTGCTGCTGGACGCCAAGCTCCCGGGCAACACCGTCCCGGCCGAGGCGGTGGCCGACACCCGGACCTGGTCCAGGACGGACGCCCGCCCCCAGGGCGGCCACTACCCGCTGGTGGTCCTCTCCCCCGGCTTCACCATGCCGCGCGCCTCGCTCAGCAGCCTCGCCGAGGACCTGGGCAGCCGCGGCTACGTGGTGGCCCTGGTCGACCACACCTACGAGAACACCGGCACCACCTTCCCGGACGGGCAGACGCTGCCCTGCGTGGAGTGCGGCCGGCTCACCACCCCCGAGGCCTGGAAGGGCCTGGACGAGAGCCGGGCGAAGGACGCCTCCTTCGTCATCGACCAGCTGACCGCCCGCCCCCACCCGGCCTGGCGCTACGCCCGCATGATCGACCGCGACCGGATCGGCATGGCCGGGCACTCCGCCGGTGGCGCGGCCAGCGTCCCGGCGCTGGTGACCGACGACCGGATCCGGGCGGGGGTGGATCTGGACGGCAGCATGGACTACGAGGTGCCCGAGTCCGGAATCGGCGGCAAGCCCTACCTGATGATCGGCCACCCGCTGCCCGACGGTGCCGAGGACACCAGCTGGACCGACAGCTGGCCCCGGCTCGACGGCTGGAAGCGGTGGCTGACCGTCGACGGCACCGACCACGGCAGCTTCACCGACTACCCGCTCTTCCTCAAGGCGCTCGGCGCGCCCCAGCCTCCGGGGACCACCGTCACGGGGCAGCGCGCCGTCGAGCTCACCCGCCGGTACGTCGGGGCGTTCTTCGACCTCCAGTTGAAGGGCATCGACCAGCCGCTGCTCGACGGACCGACCGCCGCCGACCCGGAGGTCCGCTTCCACTCCTGACCGGGCGCACCCGAGGGGCCGTCGGCACGCTGCCGGCGGCCCCTTCGGCTCTGTGCCCACCGCCCGGGGGCCCGGGGGGCTCCGCTACGCGGCGGAGGCGGCGGCTGCCGAGGCGATCGGTTCGAGCAGCGGGTGCGGGCGGACCAGGGCGCGGGAGACCGCGTCCTCGCGGTGACCGTCGGCCTGGGCCGGGTTGGGGCGCATGGTGACCTCGGCCGGGGGGACGGGCCCGCCGCCGCAGCCGGGGCAGGCGCCGATGAGGTCGAGGTCGGTGCCGCAGGCGCGGTGCGCGAACAGGTGGTGCGGGCCGCCCGGGGTCGCGTGCCGGCCGCCCCAGCGGCTCAACTGGTAGAGCGGGCCCCAGAGTTCGAGGCCGGTCTCGGTGAGCAGGTAGCCGTGGCGCAGCGGCGCCTGCTGGTACGGCTCCTTGCGCAGCACCCCCGCCGCGACCAGGGCGTTGAGTCGCGCGGTGAGGACGGCTCGCGGGATGCCCAGGTGGACGAGGAAGTCGTTGAAGCGCTGCACGCCGTAGAACGCGTCGCGGACGATCAACAGGCTCCAGCGCTCGCCGACCACCTCCAGGGCGCGGGCCAGTGCGCAGTCCTGCAGTTCGTAGTCCGTTCCCAGCGCCATGCGGGCCAGCGTAGTCCACGGCCGATGTGGGTTCAATGAACAGACTTTCGGTGGTAGCGTCCCACTCAAGACGAAGGTTCATTCACCAGACCCAGACCCATTGGCCGCCCTCCGGAGGGAACACCCATGTCCCCCGCACCGCCTGCCCCTTCCACACTGCCCGGCCCGCTCGTCCGGCCCCGCTGGCCCGTCCGGCCGGTCCGGCCCGGTGCCACCCTGGCCGTCACGGCGGCCGCCACCGCCCTGGTCACCGTCGCGTACACCGCCCCCACCGCCTCGCTCGCGGCCACCGCCCAGGCCGCCCACCTCGGCGCCACCGGCCGCACCTGGATCCTCACCGGCACCCTCGTCGGCATCTCGGCCCTCCTGCTCACGGCCGGCAGCGCCGCCGACGACCACGGCCGCAAACGGGTCTTCACCTCCGGCGTCCTGCTGTTCGCCGCCGCCGAGGCCCTGGCCGCACTCGCCCCCGACGGCACCGTCTACCTGGCCGCCCGGATCCTGCTCGGCGCCGCCTCCGCCGCCGTCCTCGCGCCCGCACTCGGCCTGATCAGCCATGCCCACCCGGCCGGGCCGCAACGGATCCGGGCGCTCGGCGTCTGGGGCGCGGCCGTCGGCCTCGGCATCGCGGTCGGACCGGTCTACGGCGCGCTCGTCCAGCAATGGGCGGGCTGGCGGGCGGTCGGCGGCGGACTCGCCGTCGTCTCGGCCGTCGTCGCCGCCTGCGCCGCCGTCCTCCTCACCGAGTCCCGGGCCGAACGGCCCCGCGCCCTGGACCCGTACGGCGTGCTCACCCTCGCCACCGGAACCACCCTGCTCATCGCCGGGCTCGCGGAGGGCCGCGGCGGCTGGGGGCGGGCCCCGGTGGTGGCACTGCTGGTCGGCGGGGTGCTGCTGCTCGCCGCCTTCGCGGTGGTCGAGACGAAGGTCCGCGAGCCGATGCTCGACCCGGCCCTGTTCCGCAGCCCCGGCTTCCTCGCCGCAACCGGCGGCGCCCTGTTCACCGGGCTCTCCCTGGTCGGCTTCATGAGCTACCTGCCCACCCTGCTCCAGGGCGTGCTCGGCCTCTCCGGCCTGGCCGCGGGCGGCGTACTCGCCCTGTGGTCCGGCCTGTCCGTGGTCGCCGCCCTCCAGGCCCGCCGCCTGGCCGCCCACCTGTCGGCCACCACCCAGGTCGCCCTCGGTCTGCTCGTCTGCGGGCTCGGCGAGGCAGGACTGTACGGCCTCGGGCCCGACTCCTCCTGGCTCCGGCTGGCCCCCGGCCTGGCCGTGGCCGGTCTCGGCAGCGGCGTCCTCAACGCGGCCCTCGCCCGGCTGGCGGTCAGCAGCGTCCCCGCCCACCGCGCGGCCATGGGCTCGGGCGCCAACAACACCTCCCGCTACCTCGGCTCCGCCCTCGGCGTCGCCGCGACGGTCGCCGTCGCCTCCTCCGCCCACCCCCACACCCCCGGCCCCGAGGCCGCCGCCCAGGCCCTCGCCACCGGCACCGACCGCGCGGTCCTGCTCGCCGCCACCCTCTGCCTCCTCGGCGCAACCCTCGCCCTCGCCGCCCGCCACGCCGAACGCCGCACCCAGGCCGGAGCCCAGACCCCATGACCGGGCGTGGCCCACAGAAAGTCGACCCCGCCGACTTCCCACACAGCCCACCCGGCCGCCTTGCCCCGCCACAACCAACACAAGAACTCGACCCGGCCGACTTTCCATGCGCGCCGACGCCCCAACACGAGCCAGCCAATCGCCCTCGGCTGCAAGAACCACCTGGCCCCGTCAACTTCCCACTCACACCACCTAGCCACCTGGAGTAGGTAAGGCAGCTTGGCCCCGCTACAACCGGCCCAAGAAGTCGAAACCGCCGACCTCCCGGACACAGCCGCCGAATGCACACTCCGCCAGGGCCAAGGCCCATGGAAAGTCGACCCGGCCGACTTTCCATGCGCGCCGACGCCCCGACGCGAACCAGCCGACCGCCCTCGGCCGCAAAGGCCATCTGGTCCCGCGGCCGACACAGGAAGTCGAACCCACCGATTTTCCACGCACACCCACCGGACAGGCGCCGGGCAACTCCTGCCCACGGCGACTACAGCAGCCCGACCGGAACGCAGGCCGCGCAGAAAGTCGAACCCGCCGACTTCCTACGCAGACCAACCAGCCACCTGGAACGGGAAGGCCGCTTGGCCCCGCCACAACCAACACAGGAAGTCGATCCGGCCGACTTTCCGTACGCGCCGACGCCCCGACGCGAACCAGCCGACCGCCCTCGGCCGCAAAGGCCATCTGGTCCCGCGGCCGACACAGGAAGTCGAACCCACCGATTTTCCACGCACACCCACCGGACAGGCGCCGGGCAACTCCTGCCCACGGCGACTACAGCAGCCCGGCCGGAACGCAGGCCGCGCAGGAAGTCGAACCGGCTGACTTCCTGTGCGGGGTCGGGGCCTGCCATGGGGGGTCAGTCGTTGGGGGTGGGGGCTTCCTCGGTGGGGGGCTCGTCGGAGAGGTCTTCGGGCTGGTCGTCGGTGGGCTCGTCGGGGTCGGTGAATCCTCCGCCGAAGTCGGGCATGGGGGCTCCTCCAGGTGGTCGGGGCGCGCGGGTGAGCGGGCTCGCTCCGAGGATCGCAGGGGTTCCCCGGCGTCCGACAGACGTCTGCCCAACTTCGTTCGGCTGCCGGAGCGTTGCCGCGGGTGAGCGGGGAGCCAGGGTCGCGGGTGACGCCCGGTGCCGGATCGGGTACAGCCTGCTCGCACGGGGCGGCGGCGGCCACGAGGGGCGGGGCGCGGGGGCTGCGTGCGAGGATGGCAGGGCTGGTGGGAACGATCTCCGGGCGGTTCTCTGGCCATGGTGGACGATGACGCGCAACGCCGGGGGGAGCCGCAGCACGGCGCCCTGCTGATGGTGCCGATCGCCACGGCGCTGATCGAGGCCGACGGGCGGATCCTGCACTGGAGCGGCGACGCGGAGGCACTGCTCGGTTACCGTGCGGACGAGGCCGTGGGGGCGAAGGCCGCCCGGCTGCTGACCTCGGACGAGCACCGGCCGGAGGTGCTGGAGCTGTTCCGGGAGATCCTGGCGGGCCGCGAGTGGTCCGGGGTGTTCCCGGTGCGGCACCGGGACGGGCACCTGGTGAACCTGGAGTTCCGGACCCATCCGGTCCGGGGGCCCGGCGGGGAGCCGCTGGTGCTGGCGGTGGCGTCGGAGGTGACGACGCTGCGCCGGATCCAGGCGGACCTGGCCGTGCTGGACGGTTTCTTCACCCAGTCCCCGGTCGGCATGGCGGTGTTCGACACCGGTCTGCGCTACGTGCGGCTGAACGAGGCCCTGGCGGTGGCGAACGGCCTGGCCGTGCCCGAGCACCTGGGCCGCCGGCTCACCGAGGTGCTGCCCGGGATCAACGGGGACGAGGCCGAGGCGGTGATGCGGCAGGTGCTGTCGACCGGCCGCCCGGTGGTGGACTTCCGTACCCAGGGCCGTACGCCGGGGGATCCGCAGCGGGACCGGGCCTGGTCCGCCTCGTACTTCCGGCTGGCGGACCGGAGCGGGCGGGTGCTCGGGGTGAGCGCGACCATCATCGACGTCACCGAGCGCTACCGGGCCGATGCCCGGGCGGCGAGGGCGCAGGAGCGGCTGTCGCTGCTGGTCGACGCGACCGCCTCGATCGGCACCACGCTGGACCTGCGGCAGACGGCCCGGGAGCTGGCGGACGCGATGGTGCCCCGGGTCGCCGACATCAGCGGGGTGTTCGCGCTGGAGGCGCTGATCGCCGGGCGCAACGTCGAGCCGCCCGCCCCGGACGCGGCCCAGCTGGTGCGCCGGCTGGCGCTGGCCACCACGGATCCGCTGTACCCGGCCGACGCGCTGCCGGTGGACTCGGTGTACGAGCTGACCGCGGACTCCCCGTACGCCCGGGCGCTGATCACCGGGCGGACGGTGGTGGTGCCGTCCTGGGAGCTGTCGCCGCTGGCCGACGCGCTCAGCGAGAGCCGTCGCCGGGCGTTCCTGGGCGACCGGCCGCGCTCGGTGCGGATCACCCCGCTGGTGGCGCGGGGCACGACGCTCGGCATGGTGGTCTACTCGCGGCGCGGCGAGCGGGAGTCCTTCGCGGAGGCGGACATCACGCTCGGCGACGAATTGGCCTCGCGCGCGGCCGTCGCGATCGACAACGCCCGGCTGTACCTGCGCCAGCACCAGACGGTGCTGGCCCGGCAGCAGGCGTTGCGCGAGGCGAAGGCCGCGCAGGAGCGGCTGGCGCTGGTGAACACGGCCTCCGCCCGGATCGGGACCACGCTCGATCTCGACCGCACCGCCCACGAGTTGGCCGAGGTGGCGACGCCCCGGCTGGCGGACACGGTGGTGGTGGAGGTGCTGGAGGAGCTGGTGCGGGGCGAGCGCGAGCCGCGCGCCCCGGCGGACGGTTCGGCGCTGCTGCGGCGGATGGCGTTCCACTCGGTGCGCGGTTCCACCCTGGCGCCGATCGCCCGACTGGGCGGGGTGCACCGGTTCCAGCCCGGTTCGCCGTACGCGTGGAGCCTGGCGCACCGCAGGCCGGTGCTGGTGCCGCGGATGGACGAGGAGGGGCTGGCCTGGTTCGCCGACGATCCGGTGCGCACGGCCGCGGTGCGGGAGCAGAACGTGCGCTCGTTCATGGTCGTCCCGCTGATCGCGCGCGGCAATCCGGTCGGTGTCGCGGGCTTCTACCGGACGCTGGTGGAGCGCCCGTACGAGGACGAGGACCTGGCGCTGGCCGGGGAGTTGGCCGTACGCGCGGCGGTGTCGATCGACAATGCGCTGCTGTTCACCCGGGAGCGGGACGCGGCCGCGGCCCGGCAGCGGGCGCTGGACGAGGCCTGGGCCGCCCAGCAGCGGCTGGGCCTGTTGAACGAGGCCAGCAACCGGATCGGCACCACGCTCGATCTGCACCGCACCGCACGGGAGTTGGTGGAGGTGGTGATCCCGCGCTTCGCCGACTTCGTGACGGTGGACCTGCGCGACGCCGTGCTCGGCGGCGAGGAGCCCGGGCCGGTGCCGAGGGACGGGCCGGTGCTGATGCGGGCGGTGGCGGTCGGCGAGTCGGCGCCGGACGGCAGCATGACGGCGGCCGCGGACCAGGTCGGCGAGACCTCGCAGTCGGCCGAGGTGTACGCGCAGAGCCTGCGGACCCGGCGCTCGATCCTGGTCTCCGAGGTGACGGAGCAGGAACTGCGGCGGATCGTCGCCTCCCCCGACCGGGTGGAGCCGGGGCTGGCCGCCGGGGTGCACTCCTACCTGATGGTGCCGCTGGTGGCGCGCGGACTGGTGCTCGGCGGCGCGGAGTTCGTCCGCACCCACAATCCGGCGCCGTTCGGACCGGCGGACCGTTCGCTGGCCGAGGAGCTGGTCGCCCGCACCGCACTGGCGATCGACAACGCCCGGCTCTACCGCCGGGAGCGGGACACCGCTCTGACCCTCCAGCGCAGCCTGCTGCCGCAGGAGATCCACCGCACCCTCGGCCTGGAGCTGGCCTACCGATACCTGCCGAGCAGCGTGGTGAGCGAGGTCGGCGGCGACTGGTTCGACGTGGTGCCGCTGTCCTCCGGCCGGGTCGCCCTGATCGTCGGCGACGTGATGGGCCACGGCATCCGGGCCGCCGCCACCATGGGCCAACTACGGACGGTGGCAAGGACGTTGATCACCCTGGAGCTCAACCCGGTACGAGTCCTGCACCGACTGGACGAGGCCACCTCGGCGCTCGGCGAGGGACAGTTCGCGACCTGCGTCTGCGTGGTCTACGACCCGGCGGACCGCAGCTGCACCGCCGCCTGCGCCGGCCACCTGCCGCCCGTCGTCGCCGACACCGAGGGCAACGCCCACCTGGTCGAACTGCCGCCCGGCGCTCCGCTGGGCGTGGGTGGAGTCCCGTTCGAGAGCGTCGAGTTCACCCTCCCCGAGCAGGCCATCCTGACCCTCTACACCGACGGACTGGTCGAGCGCCGGGGCCACGACCTGGACGAGGGGCTGGAGTTGCTCTGCCGCACGGTCGCCGACCGGCGCCGCTCGCTGGAGCAGACCTGCGACGCCGTCCTGACCCGGCTCACCGGGCGCACCCAGGAGGACGACATCGCCGTCATCATGGCGCAGGTCCGCCCGGCCGGCGCCGACCGGATCGCCGTCCTGCCGCTCACCGGCGACCACGCGATGGTCGCCCACTCCCGGCGCTTCACCCGCGAGACGCTCACCGCCTGGGGCCTGGCCTCGCTCACCGACTGGGCCGAGCTGCTCACCAGCGAGCTGATCACCAACGCCCTGGTGCACGCCGGATCGCCCGTCCAGCTAAGGCTGTTCTGCAACCGGGTGCTCACCGTCGAGGTCGCGGACCGGGAGAGCGAGACGCCCCGGATCCGGCGCGCCCGCAGCGAGGACGAGGGCGGCCGCGGCATCCACCTGGTCAACGAGCTGGCGCACCGCTGGGGCAGCCGCCGGACCGCGGACGGCAAGGTGGTCTGGTTCGAGCTGGAACTGCCGCCGGACTACCCGCCGCCTGCGTGAACAACCACGGGTTGTCGGCCCGGGGCGGGCGTTGTTGGCCCCCGGGGCGGCCGCCGGGCTTTGCTGGTGCCACGGCCGGCAGCCCGACCGGACGGAACGACGAGCCACAGGAGCCCACCATGCCGCAGAGCGATGCCCGCACCGTCGTCACCGAGTACGTCACCCGGCTGGCCGCAGGCGAACTCGACGCCGCCGTCGCCCTGTTCGCCGAGGACGCCACCTGGACCTACCCGGGCGACCTGGCGCTCTCCCGTACCTGGCGAGGCAAGCAGGAGATCTTCGGCGACTTCCTCGGCCAGGTCGGCACCCTCTTCGCCTCCGACGGCCTGCCGAGCCTCACCCTCACCGGCGTCCTCGCCGACGGCCCGCAGGCGGTGGCCGAGTGGACCGCCGTCGGGACGGCCGCCAACGGTGCCCGCTACGAGAACCACTGCCTGGGCGTGTTCACCGTCGAGAACGGGCTGATCACCGCCGTCCGCGAGTACCTGGACACCCACCACGTGGCGCGGACCCTGCTGGCCTGAGCCCCTGCCGGCCGGGCGACCGACAGTCGGCCGCGGCACCGGCTCAGTCCGGCAGCAGCAGGTTGACGTCCCCGAACTCGTGCCACAGGTAGCGCTGTTGCACGGCCGCGCGGTAGCAGGCCGCCAGCAGTGGACGGCCCGCGACGGCGGCCAGCATCAGCAGGTGCGAGGCGCGCGGCTCGTGCCAGCCGGTGAGCAGGCCGTCCACCGCGCGGACGCCGCGTTCCGGGGTGATCACCAACTCCGTCCAGCCGTCCGCCTCCTGGAGCGTGCCGTCCGGCGCGACCGCCGACTCCAGGGCGCGGACCACGGTGGTGCCGACGGCGATCACCCGGCCGCCCTCGGCCCGGACGTGACCGACCAGCCGGGCGGTGGCCGCCGGGACGTGGAATCGCTCCGCGTACGGGGCCTCGTGCGCCTCCGGCGAGGCCACCCCGGTGTGCAGGGTGACCGGAGCGACCAGCACGCCCCGACCGGCCAGCCGCGCCACCGAGTCCGGCGTGAACGGGCGGGCGGCACTGGGCATTTCGCTGCTGCCGGGGACGGTCGCGAAGACCGTCCGGTAGGCCTCGATCGGCCAGTCGCGGTCCACGTAGCCGTACCGGATCGCCCGGCCGTGCCGGTCCAGGTACGACAACAGGGGCGCGGGCAGGGACAGTTCGGCGTACCAGAGGCGGGCGGTGAAGGGCTGCGCCAGGACGGCCCCGCCGCCCGCCGGCAGGGCGACGCGCAGGCCGGGACGGGCCGGGGACTCCTCCGGCGGGTAGTAGGCCGCGGCCGCGCCCGGCACGGACCGACGCAACTCGACCAGGTAGGAGCCCCGTCGGTCGGGCTGGGCGGAGGACAGGTGCAGCGCGACCGGGGTGCCGTCGGGCAGTCGGCCGGGGAGGGCGGCCGGGACGGTGGCCGAGTTGTTCACCACCAGGAGGTCCCCCGGGCGCAGCACCTCGGGCAGCTCGGTGAAGCGGTGGTGCTCGACGGCGCCGGTGTCGCGCCGGCCGACCAGCATCCGCACGCCGTCCCGGGCCGTGCCGCGGGCCTCCGCCGGTTCGCGGGCGGAGAGTTCGGGCGGGACGGTCACATCGAGGCCCAGCGCGGCCAGGGTGGTCATCGCCCGCTCCGACCGGGGGCAGGCGCGGGGCGGGCGGCCAGGTCCTCGGCGCGGTAGCGGCCGGACGGCGTGCGGTGGTGCAGCAGGCCGAGCAGCAGCGGGGCGACCTGTTCGGGCAGCGGCTCGCCGGAGATGTCCTCACCGGGACTGGCCTCCTGCAGCATCGCGGTGCGCATGCTGCCCGGGTCGACCGCCCAGACCCGCAACTCCGGCTCCTCCCGGGCGAGTACGGCGGTGGCCTGGTCGAGCGCCGCCTTGCTGGCACCGTAGCCGCCCCAACCGAGGTAGGGCTCCACGGCGGCGTCCGAGCTGATGTTCAGCACGGCCCCGGCGTGGGTGCGCAGTTGCGGCAGGACGAGCTGGGTGAGGGCGAGCGGGGCAAGCGCGTTGACCTCGAAGAGTTCCAGCAGGTCCGGCAGCGGGAAGTCGGCCATCCGGGGCAGCGGTTCGGCGCCGGGCGCGGTGGCGCCGTTGAGCGAACCGGCGTTGTTGATCAGGAGGCTCGCGCCGCCGAGGCGGTCGGCGGCCGCGGCGAGGTGGGCCCGGTGGTCGTCGTCGACGATCGAACCCGGCAGGGCGACGACCTCGGTCAGGGCGGACAGTTCGGCCGCGGCCCCGGCGAGTGCGGTCGCGCCCCGGGCGGTGACCACCAGCCGCCAGCCCTCGGCGGCGAGGGCGCGGGCGAGGGCCAGCCCGAGGCCGCGGGAGGCACCGGTGACCAGGGCGACGGGAGCGGAATCGGTGTGCTGCGCTGCGTTCATGGCCCAACCATCGCGCCACCGGGCGGGCGGCGGATCGGCCCTGGAACCGGGGCCGGGCCCTCCGTTCGTCCTAGACCGCCGGCCGGACCTAGGACCGGGACCCGGGGGCCCACTCCCCCCGGCGGGAGATCGGCCCGGGCGGCCTGCGCCCCCGCAGCGGGAGGTCAGCCCCCGGCCGCCCAGCCGGACGGGTCGTCCCAGGCGGCGAGCGTGCGGCGGCTCTCGAAGCGGCGCTCCCGACCGGTCAGCGGGTCGGTGAACTCGACCGTCGAGGCCAGCAGTTGCAGTGGTCGGCGGAAGTCGTTCGGGGCCGGTTCGGGCAGCACCACCGGGTACACCGGGTCACCGAGGATCGGCACTCCGAGGCCGCTCATGTGCAGCCGCAGCTGGTGGGTGCGCCCGCTGAGCGGCTGCAGCCCGTAGCAGGCGAGGCCGTCGCGGCGCTCCAGCAGCTCGATCCGGCTCTCGCTGTTCGGCGGCGCGTCGAGCTCCCGGGCGGCGATCACCCCGCGCTCCTTGACGATGTGGCTGCGCACCGTGCGCGGCAGTGCCAGGTCCGGGTCGTACGGCGCGATCGCCCGGTACTCCTTGCGCACCTGCCGGTCGCGGAAGAGCGTCTGGTAGGCGCCGCGGTCCTCGGGGCGGACCACGAACATGGCCAGGCCCGCGGTGAGCCGGTCGATCCGGTGGGCGGGGCTGAGCGCGGGCAGGTCGAGGGCGTGCCGCAACCGGCAGAGCGCCGTCTCGATGACGTGCCGGCCGCGCGGGGTGGTGGCCAGGAAGTGCGGCTTGTCGACCACCACCAGGTGCTCGTCGCGGTGCAGCACCACCAGCTCGAAGGGGACGGGCACCTCCGCCGGGAGGTCCCGGTAGAACCACAGGTGCGCGCCGGGACGAAACGGTTCGTCGGGGGCGATCGGGCCCTGCTCGCCGACGATCTCGCCCGCGCGCAGCGCCGCGTCGATCCGCGCCGCCGCCACCGCGGGCAGCCGCTCGACCAGGTGCTCCCGGACGGTCGGCCAGTCGCCCTCCAGGGGCAGCCGCAGGTGCACCGGGTCCACGCCGAGGCGCTGCGGGAGGGGGGAGGCCGGGCGGCGGTTCTTGCGTCTCATCTCCCGGCCAGCCTAGGCCCTGCCGGACAGGGCCCAGTGCGCGCCCCGGCCGCCCCGGCCGTGAGGTGCCGCGAGGGTCCGAGCACCGGCACGCCGCCGGTGCGCCCCCGCGCCGAGGTGCTGACCCGGGGCAGGGCGGGGAAAGTGGTTCGAAGGCCCTCGGGCCTGTCTCCTGGATTCCGGCGGACCCGGCAAGGATCCAAAGGATCCAGGGGACAGGCCCTGGGGCCTGGAGCTTCCCGACCACTGGAGGAGAACGCGTGAGCGCCGACGGCCCGGACGGGCTTCCGCCGCTGCACCTGCCACGGCGGACCCGGCTGCTGCTGTACGGCGCCCTCGTCCTGCTGGTCGCCGCGGTGGTGGCCGCCCTGGCCCTCGGCCCCGGAGCGACCCTGTCCCCGTTACTCGCGGTGGCCCCGGTGCTCTTCGGGGCCACCACCCGCAAGGCCCGGGTGCCACTGCTGGTCGGCGCGGCGGCGCTGCTGGCGGTCGGCGCGCTGGAGTCCGACAACACCCAGCTGCCGCTCTCGGTGCGGATCAGCGTGCCGGTCACGGTGCTGGCGGCGACCCTGGCCAGTGCCGCCAGCGTGGTGCTGGTGGCGGCCCGGGAGCGGCAGCTGTACCAGGTCCGGACGGTGGCCGAGGCCGCCCAGCGGGCCCTGCTGCGGCCGCCCGCCGAACGGATCGGGCCGCTGCGCCTGGCCGTGCGGTACGTCGCGGCGACCGCCGAGGCCCGGATCGGCGGGGACCTGTACGCCGTGGTGGAGACCCGCTTCGGAGTGCGGATCCTGCTGGGCGACGTCCAGGGCCACGGGCTCCCGGCGGTGGAGACGGCCGCCGACGTGCTGGGGGTGTTCCGGGAGGCGGCCCGCACCGAGCCCGACCCCGGGCGGCTCGCCGAGCGGCTGGACGCGGCGCTCACCGCGCGGCCGGGCGACGGCCGGTTCGCCACCGCGCTGCTGCTGGACGTGCCGGCCGGCCGGGAACCGGTGCGGGTGGTGAACTGCGGCCACCCGCCCCCGCTGCTGCGCCGGGCGGGCCGGGTCGAGGAGCTGGCGCCGACCGTCCCCGCGCCGCCGTTGGGCCTGCGCGAGCTGACCGGGGAGGACTACTCGGCCAGCCGTTTCGAACCGGGCCCGGGCGACCTGTTGCTGCTGCACACCGACGGGGTGTCCGAGGCCCGGGACTCCGGGGGCCGGTTCTACCCGCTGGCGGAGCGGCTGCCCGGACTGCACGGCAGCAGCCCCGCCGACCTGCTGGACGCCGTGCTGGCGGACGTCCGGGGCTGGGTCGGGGACGCCGGGCTGGCGGACGACGCGGCGCTGCTGGCGCTGCGCTGGGACCACTGAGGCACGGGCGCCGGAAGTACGGGAGCGCGGGAGGCCGCTGGCGGACGCGATTGTCAGTGCCGTGTGCAACGCTTCACACACGGTCGCCGGAAGTCGACCGTACGGGTCGGAGTACGTGCCGGGCGGCGCGTGTCGACGGCGCGTGAGGACCGACGAGGGGAGCGTGCCATGGCCGAGGCGAGCGGGTCGTTCGAGGTGACGGCGTTCGAGCCGGTGGAGACGGAGCAGCGCGAGGGCGCGGTGTTCGGGCGGGTGCGGATCGCCAAGACCTTCACGGGTGGGCTGAGCGGTCGCGGCGAGGTGCGGATGCTGTCCGTCGGCGACGCTTCGGGCGGGCCGGCCTCGTACGTCGCGGTGGAGCACGTGACGGGCGAACTGGACGGACGCAAGGGCTCGTTCGTGCTGCAGCACGCGGCCTGGGACGCCACCGGTGTGACGATACGCGTGGTGCCGGGCACGGGGGCGGGCGAGCTGGCCGGGATCACCGGCGAGTTCCGGCTGGCCGTCGACGCGTCCGGCGCCCACACCTACGTGCTGGCCTACGAGCTGGGCTGACGGCCGGCGCACCGGCCCGGACCGGCCCCGTGTCCGCTCAGAGGATGGGCTGGGTCGCCTCCAGGCGCTGGATCGCGGTCCGGACGGCCGTCGCGAAGCTCCAGAACAGGGGCAGCGTGTTGGCCGCCCGGTCGGCCCGGGTGTTCTTGCCGGGGGCGAACATCGCGACCCGCAGCTCGGTGGTCAGCTCCAACTGGGCGCCCGCGCCGAGCATGCTGCGGTTGCAGATGTTCTCCGGGGAGATGCCGGCGATCTCCTCCTCGCCCGAGGCGGTGACGGCGCGGATGCCCGCTGCGCCGAACTCCTCCATCAGGTACTGGCGGAAGGTGGAGTTCAGCCCGCCGACCAGCACGGCCCGGGCACCCGCCTCCAGACCTGCCTGGCCGGTGGTGCAGCCGTGCAGCGAGAGCACGTTGAGGCTGCCGGAGCACATCGCCCGGACCACGGTGTCGTCGCAGTGGGTCGAGGTGACGTGCAGCGCGCTGTTGTTGGAGGGGCGCAGGCCCTCGAACATCCAGAAGTCGTGGACCGGCCCGGCGGCCGGGATCGGGGCGAGGTCGGCGGGGTGGTAGCCGGCGACGGCCAGGCACAGCTCGGAGGTGCCGCCCTCGATGCCGCCGCCGTGCGGGGCGACGACGGTGGTCCGGATGAAGGCCGGACGGCCCTGCGGGCTCTGGTCGTCGATCAGGTGCCGGCGGTAGCGGCGGCCGTAGTCGACGCCCTCGACCAGGCTGGGGTCGGCGTACAGCGCGGTGTTGGAGGGGTACTGGTCGGCGGCGCTCGCGGGGGTGCTGCCCACGGCGGCGCCGAGGGTGCTGAGGGCCGGGGCCGCGGCGAGCGCGGCGATCAGGGTACGACGGTTGATCACGTTCGGGATCATGACAGGAGGTGGGGAATCGGTAAAGTCGACGCAAAGCAACGATCAAGTCTGCACCCCATTGCGGCGGGGGCGGCCTGAACGTGTGACACGGGCTCCGCGGACGCGCGCCGCGACCACCGGGCCTACCTCCACGCTGTCACGATGATGCGATCAGTGCACGATCGGCATCGGAGGGTGGCACATGCCCGGTACCGCAACAGGCTCGGCAGCGACGGCGGCCACGGTGGCGGCCCGCACGCCGGCGTCGGTCGAGGAGGTGGCCGGACGGCTGCGGGAGATCGCGGCGGCCCTGCCCCTGGCGGACGGGGTGGCGGTGTTCAACCGCCTCTACCTCACCGTCACGGAGGCGGTCCGCGACCGGCTGGCGGACGGGTACTTCACCGACCCGCCCGCGGTGGCCGAGCTGGACGCGCTGTTCGCCGGGCGGTACCTGCTGGCCGTGGCCGCCGACGCGGCCGGGCAGGAGCCGCCCGCCTGCTGGCGGCCGCTGTTCGCGCTGCGCGCCCACCCGGGCGTGCACCCGCTGCAGTTCGCGCTGGCCGGGATGAACGCCCACATCCAGCACGACCTGCCGCTCGCGGTGGTGGAGCTGTGCCGCCGCCGGGACTGCGCACCGGCCGGGGTCGAGCAGGACTACCACCGGATCAACGGGGTGCTGGCCGAGGTGGAGGCGGTGGTCCGGGAGCAGCTGCTGCCCGGGTCCGAGCTGCCCGGGTGCGCCGAACCGCTCACCCACCTGCTCGGCGCCTGGTCGGTCGAGGCCGCCCGGGAAGGGGCCTGGTCCGCCGTCCAGGCGCTCTGGGAACTGCGCGGGCTCCCGACCGCCGCCCAGGCCTTCGCCACCATGCTGGACGGCTCCGTCGGGCTGCTCGGCCACGCGCTGCTGCTCCCGCTGGTGCCGTACGACGACTACGGCGACCACGGCGACCACCACGGCCACGGCGACCGCAGCGCCCACGACCGTGCCGGACGCGCCGCGCTCGCAGCGGACGCCGAGTGGCACGAGGGCGGGGCGGGCCCCGGAACGGCCGCGGCCGCCCGGCTCCCCGAAGCGAGGAACCGGACGGCCGACGGTACGGACGCGGGCGGGCCCAACCGGCTCGGCGAACCCGCCGGGCCGATCAGCCCGGCGGGCGCCGCAGGCTGACCAGGCCGGTCAGCCGGGCCAGACCGGACCGCCAGGGCAGCCGGAGCGCCCCGACCAGCCGGATCAGGTCCACCCCGATAGAGCCCAGCCCGATCAAGCCCAGCCGGATCAGGCCCAGCTGGAGTGCAGCGGCTTGCCCTCGGCGTAGCCGGCCGCGCTCTGGATGCCCACGATCGCCTTCTCGTGGAACTCCTCCAGGGTGTTGGCGCCCGCGTAGGTGCAGGAGCTGCGCACGCCGGCCACGATCGAGTCGATCAGGTCCTCGACGCCCGGGCGGGCCGGGTCGAGGAACATCCGGGAGTGCGAGATGCCCTCCTCGAACAGCGCCTTGCGGGCCCGGTCGTAGGAGGAGTCCTGGGCGGTGCGGTTGCTGACCGCGCGGGCCGAGGCCATGCCGAAGCTCTCCTTGTACTGGCGGCCGTCGGCGGCGGTCTGGAGGTCGCCCGGGGACTCGTAGGTCCCGGCGAACCAGGAGCCGATCATCACGTTGGAGGCGCCGGCGGCCAGCGCCATGGCGACGTCGCGCGGGTGGCGCACGCCGCCGTCGGCCCAGACGTGCTTGCCGAGCCGGCGGGCCTCGGCGGCGCACTCCAGGACGGCGGAGAACTGCGGCCGGCCGACGCCGGTCATCATCCGGGTGGTGCACATCGCGCCGGGGCCGACACCGACCTTGAGGATGTCCGCGCCCGCCTCGACCAGGTCGCGGACACCGGCGGCGGAGACCACGTTGCCGGCCACGATCGGGATCTGCGGGTCCAGGCCGCGCACGGCGCGCAGCGCGCTGATCATGCTCTCCTGGTGGCCGTGCGCGGTGTCGACGACGAGCACGTCGGCGCCGGCGTCGATGAGCGCCTTGGCCTTGCCCGCGACGTCGCCGTTGATGCCGACGGTGGCGGCGATCCGCAGCTTGCCGTTCGCGTCGACGGCCGGGGTGTACAGGGTGGCGCGCAGCGCGTTCCTGCGGGTCAGCAGGCCGACCAGCTTGCCCTCGCCGTCGACGACGGGGGCGAGCTTGCGGTGCGCCTCGGTGAGCTTGTCGAAGGCGGTGCGCGGGTCGAGGCCCTCGTCGAGCAGCAGCAGGTCGCGGGACATCACGTCGGCGAGGCTGGTGAAGCGGTCGACGCCCTGGCAGTCGGAGTCGGTGACCACGCCGACCGGCTTGCCGTCCTCGACCACCACGAGGGCGCCGTGGGCGCGCTTGGGCAGCAGCGAGAGGGCCTCGGCGACAGTGGCGCCGGGCGCGAGGGTGATCGCGGTGTCGACCACCAGGTGGCGCTGCTTGACCCAGGAGATGACCTCGGCGATGACCTCGGTGGGGATGTCCTGGGGGATGGCGACCAGGCCGCCGCGGCGGGCGACGGTCTCGGCCATCCGGCGGCCGGCGATGGCGGTCATGTTGGCGACGACCAGCGGGATGGTGGTGCCGGTGCCGTCGTTCGAGGAGAGGTCGACGGCCTGCCGGGAGCCCACGGAGGAACGGCTGGGGACCATGAAGACGTCGTCGTACGTCAGGTCGTACGAGGGCTTGAGGTCGTTCAGGAAGCGCATGAAGGGGGCTCTCCGGCTGGGGGAAGGTACACCTCGGGTGCGGGTGCGGCGATGCCGCCGGGGCGCACTCGGGCGCCCGGCACCCAGCATTCGATTCTCCGTGAGGGTGGGGACAAAAGCCAGTTCGAACACCATTGCTGGGTGTGCACACAAAGCATGATCAATGCTCCGCGCGTAGACATGTGCGATCCTCCAAAGCCCGGCGGGGCCGGGCTCCCGCTTCCGGCTTTCGCCCCGGCCGGGGCCACTCCCGTAGCATTCAGGCGGTAACGGCGGGGCGATCGGGAAAGCAGCGGGCGTGAGCATCGAGCAGATGGACATCGAGCAGGGTCAAGGCGAGGAGGAGATCGACTACGGTCCGGGCCTCGCCCCCGAGCGGCTGCGGCTCTGCCTGGAGGTGCTCGCCGAGCTCGACGAGCTGCACGTCGACCACCCGGACGCGATCACCGTGCGCCAGGCCGTCGGCGGCATATTCCGGACGCTCAAGCAGCGCCGCCGCCAGGAGACCCGGGCCCGCAAGACGGCCAACGACCGCGAGGTCACCGCCCGCACCGCCACCGGTGCGCCGACCCGGATCGACGACGAGACGGCCGGCGCCTTCGGCCTGACCACCGTCACCACCACCGAGATCGCCGGCATCCTGGAGCGCCCGCGCTCCTGCTACACCTGCAAGACCCGGTACGTCGAGGTCGACGCGTTCTACCACAACCTGTGCCAGAAGTGCGCCCTCCTGAACCGGTCCCGCCGGGACGCCCGGGCCGACCTCACCGGCAAGCGCGCGCTGCTCACCGGCGGCCGGGCCAAGATCGGGATGTACATCGCGCTGATGCTGCTGCGCGACGGCGCCCACACCACCATCACCACCCGCTTCCCCAACGACGCGATCCGCCGCTTCACGGCGATGCCGGACAGCGCCGACTGGATCCACCGGCTCAAGATCATCGGCATCGACCTGCGCGACCCCGCCCAGGTGATGGCCCTGGCCGACGAGGTCGCCGCCGACGGCCCGCTGGACATCCTGATCAACAACGCCGCGCAGACCGTCCGCCGCCCGCCGGAGTCCTACCGCGAGCTGGTCAACGCCGAGTCCGCGCCGCTGCCCGCCGGCGCACTGCCGCAGGCCACCACGATCGGCCGCTTCAACAGCGGCAGCGTCGACCTGCCCGCCCTCCCCCAGCAGGCGGGCGGCGGCGAGCAGCGGCTGGCCGCCGAGGACGTCACCTCGCTCGCGCTGGTCACCGGCTCCGCCACCCCGGCCCGGATCGAGGCCGGAACGGCGATCGACGCCGGCGGCCTGGTGCCCGACCTCGCGCCCACCAACAGCTGGGTGCAGACCGTCAGCGAGGTGGGCCCGGTCGAGCTGCTGGAGGTCCAGCTCTGCAACTCCACCGCGCCGTTCATCCTGATCAGCCGACTGCGCCCGGCGATGGCCGCCTCCGCGTCCCGCCGCAAGTACGTCGTCAACGTCTCCGCCATGGAGGGCGTGTTCCAGCGCGGCTACAAGGGCGCCGGCCACCCGCACACCAACATGGCCAAGGCCGCGCTGAACATGCTGACCCGCACCAGCGCCCAGGAGATGTTCGAGTCCGACGGCATCCTGATGACCGCCGTCGACACCGGCTGGATCACCGACGAGCGGCCGCACCCGGACAAGATGCGCCTCGCGGACGAGGGCTTCCACGCCCCGCTCGACCTGGTCGACGGCGCGGCCCGGGTGTACGACCCGATCGTGCGCGGCGAGGCCGGCGAGGACCTGTACGGCTGCTTCCTCAAGGACTACGAGCGCGGCAACTGGTAGGCCCCGCACGGGTGGGCACCACGACGGCAGGCCCGACACCGGCAGGCCCGACATCGGCAGGCACCACGAGGGAGGACGCGAGTTGACCACCGCACCCACCGGACCCGTCGTACCCACCGGACCCGTCGCACCGATGCTGGGCGCCGGGGTCATCGTGCCCACCGGCGACGGCCGGGTGCTGATCGGCCGCCGCACCACGGCCGGTGAGCCGCCGACCTGGAGCCTGCCCGGCGGCAAGGTCGACCCGGGCGAGTCCTTCGAGCGGACCGCGGCCCGCGAACTGGCCGAGGAGACCGGGATCGTGCTGCCGGCCGAGCACATGCGGGTGCTCGCCGTGCACCTGGACCACGAGCTCGGCCGGCCCCGGCTGACCGCCGCCGTGCTGGCGCCGCCGAGCCTGGCCGAGGCCGTGGTCACCGAGCCGCACGCGTGCGCCGGGTGGGAGCGCTTCCCGGTGGACGCGCTGCCGGAGCCGATGTTCTACCCGTCCGCGCTGGTGCTCGGCAGCTGGCTGCCGCGGTACGCCCCGGCGGTGCGGGCCGCGACGCACGGCTACCCCGTCGCCCGCTGAGAGCGCGGACGACGGGGCAACCGGGCAAAAGGGCCACCGGCGGGATGGTCAACTCGCCGACGGCGCTCAGCCGTTGCGGGCGGCCTCCGGTCCGGTGATCCGCCGCAGCAGCGGCAGGGTCGAGGCGATGATGCCCAGCGAGGCGGCCAGGCCGAAGCCGGTCAGTCCGTAGTACGTCAGGCCCGGCGAGACCAGGGCGTAGTCCATCTGGGACTTGAGGAACATCGCCGCCGCCGCGAAGCCCGTCCCGATCGCGAGCGCCGAGACCACCAGCAGCGGCAGCGCGCTCTCCAGTCCGACCACCCGGCGCAGCAGCCGCAGCGGCGCGCCGCTCAGCCGGAGCATCGCGAACGGCCTTCTGCGGTCGGACAGTCCGGCGACCACGCTCACCGCGAGGCTGCACCCGGCGACCGGCAGGGTGGTCAGCAGCACCACGTTCGCCAGCTGCCGCCAGCCCTGGAGCTTCTTCTGCCCTTCGGCGGAGAAGTCGTCGGCCATCCTGGTCACGTACGCCGGGAACGCCTCGGTGAACAGGGTCCGCAGCTGCTCCTTGGCCGCCGGGGAGTCGTCGGTGGTCGCGTAGACGATGAACACCGGGAGGGCGGCGGCCTCCTCGGCGGAGAGCGGCGCCGCCGGCCACTCCTTCTCCGGGTGCGCCTGGAGGTCCAGGACGCCGTTCCGGTCGACGGCCGCGACCACGGCCCCGGGGGCGCAGTGGCCGACGGCGGGGATCTGCGCCAGTTCCGAGCAGCGGACCAGGACGGGCACGATCCGTTCCCGGCCGTACTGCGACGCTCCGATCCCGGCGGGGTTGTCGTGCAGCAGTGCCATCCCCTCGAAGCCCGGGACGGCCCGGGCCCGCGCGAGCACCCCGTCGGGCACCGAGGGGAGCGCGGCGGATCGCTCCGGGCCGAGCAGCGGGGTGGCCACGACCGCCTTGCGGACCTCGGGAGCGCCGTCGAGCGAGCCCCGGTTCACGTTGATGGTGCTCATGATGCCCAGGGTCGCGGTGGTCACGAACAGCGCCAGCACCAGGCCGGCGACCGAGCGGAAGCCCGCCCTCGGGTCGTCCGACAGACGGCGCATCGCGATCAGCGAGGCGGGCCGACCCGTCCGCCGGGCGACCGCCCGGGCGGTCGCCATGGTGAGCCAGGGACCGGCGATCACCAGGCCGAGCATGACCAGGACGAAGCCGCTCAGGTACGCCAGCGACTGGCCGTCAGTGGTCTTCGGATGGTCGCCGACGAAGTAGCCCAGCTCGGCGAGACCGGCCACCAGCGGTGCCAGCCGCCACGGGCTCGGCGGCTTCGGGGTGACCCGGCGGGAGACCCCGAGCGGCGAGACGGTGACCCGGCGCAGGGCGAATCGGGCGGCGAGCGCGGCCGCCAGCGGCACACCCACCGCCGCACCGACGGCCTGCGGCAGGCTCAGGGAGAGATCGGTGGCGAAGAACCGGTCACCGGTGAACGGCACGTCGGCAACCAGCGGCTTCAACGCGAAGTACAGGCCGAACCCGAGCAGCGTGCCGGCCGCCGCCGCCACCGCGGACTCCACCGCCGAGATCACCGACACCTGGCCCGGCGTGGCCCCCACCAGCCGCATCGCGGCGTAGCGCTGCTCGCGGGTGGCGGCGGACAGCCGGGTGGCGGTGCCGATGAAGATCAGCACCGGGAAGATCAGCGCGGCGGCCACCACGGTGAGCACCAGGACGAGTGCGTCGCCGTGCACACCCGCGCCGTAGCAGTCGTACTCGCAGTCGGTGGGCAGTGTGGTGGCGATGCTGGTGACGGTGGTGGCCCGGGGCATCGCCCGGACCTCGTCGGCGGTGCGGCCGATGACCACCGCGAGGGTGTCCGGGGAGGGCAGCGCGTCCTCGCCGAGGGTGCCGACCTGGCGGCCCGGGAAGCGGTCGCCCAGTTCGACGGCCGGGGTCTCGCGCAGCAGCTTCGCGAGCGCCGGGGAGGCGTAGTACTCGCCCGGCGCGGGAAGCCGGCTCAGTCCGGGCACCAGCGGCGGGTGGGGACCGGTCGGGGCGAGTTCGGCCCGGAAGACGCTCGCCCCCCGGTAGTAGTCCATCCGCGCGTGCCACCAGAGCGGGTCCGCCGGGGCCGCCGCGGTCGCCCCCTTGGCACCCGTGTTCATCCAGGTCTGCCGGGCGTTGGTGCGGTCGATCGCGTTGATGCTGGAGAGCACCGACAGCAGCAGCCCGACCCCGATCGCCACCGCCGCCGCGATCATCAACAGCCGGGCCACGGCCTCCCGGCCGCCGCTGACGGCCAGTCGGAGCGCGAAGCGGATCACGGGGCCACCGGCCCGGCGGAGAGCGTACGGGCCTGGCCGTCGCGGACGATCGCCTCGCGGTCGGCGTAGGCGGCGACCCGCGGTTCGTGGGTGACCAGGATGACGGTGGTGCCCTGCTCGCGGGCCGCGCCGACCATCAGTTCCATCACCTGCTCGCCGGTCAGCGAGTCCAGCGCGCCGGTCGGCTCGTCGGCGAACAGCACCCGCGGTCGGGCCACCAACCCCCGGGCCAGCGCCACGCGTTGGGCCTGGCCGCCGGAGAGCTCACCGGAGCGGCGCTGCTCCAGGCCGTCCAGGCCGAGCCGGGCGAACCAGGGGCGGGCCTGGGCCAGCGCCGCGCCACGGCGGACGCCGTTCAGCAGCAGCGGCAGGGCCACGTTCTCCTCGGCCGTCAACTCCGGTACCAGCTGGCCGAACTGGAAGACGAAGCCGAAGGTGTCGCGGCGCAGGGCACTGCGCTGTGCCTCGTTCATGCGGTCCAGGCGCTGCCCCTCGAACAGCACCTCGCCGGCGTCGGGCACCAGGATGCCGGCCAGGCAGTGGAGTAACGTCGACTTGCCCGAGCCGCTGGGGCCCATGACGGCGAGCACCTCGCCGGCCCCGACGGACAGGCTCGCCCCGCGCAGGGCGGGCGTCTCACCGAAGGCGAGGGCGAGGTCGCGGGCCTCGATGACCGCGGTCATCCGCGCACCTCCGCGGCGAGCGCGTCCAGCCGGGCGGCGGTGAGGTCGATCCAGCGCAGGTCGGCCTCCAGGTGGAACAGGCCGTGGTCGGCGAGCAGGGCGTCCACCAGGGCGCCGGTGCGGCGCAGTTCGGTGAGTTCGCGCATCCGGCGCAGGTGGGCGCTGCGCTGGGTGTCCAGGTACAGCTCGGCGTCGCGGCCGAGCAGCAGGGCCAGCACCACCTTGGTGAACAGCACGGACTGCAGGGTGGGTTCGGGGGCGACCGGCTCCTGGAGCCAGGTCTCGAACTCGGTCGCCCCGGTCTCGGTGATGACGTAGCGCTTGCGCTCGGGCCCGTCGCCCGGCTCGGCCTCACCGGCCATCACCTTGCCGTCGCGGGCCAGTCGGCCGAGGGTCGCGTAGACCTGGCCGTACGGGAGGGGCTTGCCCCGGCCGAAGAAGGAGTCGTAGTCGCGCTTGAGGTCGTAGCCGTGGCTCGGCTCCCGCTCCAGCAGCCCGAGGAGGGTCAAAGGAACACTCATGCGGAGGACCATACACCCCGGATATACATCGAGTGTATATCCGGCGAGAACAAGCCGCTGACCTGGTGGAACGTCAACTCCTCGACAGGAGCGGGCAGGAGGCGGCCCCACGACCGCCCCCTGCGCCGCACCACGGCCCGGCACCCCCACGGTCACCGGACCGGGGCCGCACCCAGGCACGGAGGGCGCGGCCGGACTCCAGCCTGCCCGGCCCGGCGGTCGCTGCCGAGGGCCGAACGTCCCGGGTGGACCGGGCCCGGCCAGGGCGAATCGGGTCGAACCGGGACGGCCGGCACCAGGGGCGAACCCCGGTCTTGTGCGAGGGGGGCGGTCGGGTGGAGATTGGGTAACGAAACCCCGTACGCGCCCGCGTCCTTGAGGAGATCCCGCGTGTCCAGCACACCCCGCCCGGCCAGGTCGGCGTCGCTCCCGCAGCGAACCGGCCGTCAGCTGCGGCGGGCCTTCGGTGCCCGGCACGAACCGTTGGCCCGCCCGCTCGACCGGTCCCGCGCCCGCGCCTGGCTGCTCACCGTCGTCGGCGGGCTGCTGGCCACCGCCCTCTCCGTCGGCGGCGCACTGCTGCTCTTCCGCGCCACCGCCCCGCAGGCCGACACCGACCTGACCCGGCTGCACCGGATCGACGCCGTGGTGACCGCCGAACCCAACCGCGGCACGGCTCCCACCAGCCGGTTCTCCGGCGGCTACGGCAACCGGATCGAGGTCGAGGCCGCCTGGACCTACCCCGGGGCCACCCCGCACACCGGCACCGTCGAGGCCTCCGGCCCACCAACCGTCGGCGGCGTCGTCCAGGTCTGGGTCGATCCGGCCGGCAACGCCACCGATCCGCCGCTCGACCGCACCGCCCTCGCCGTCTCCGCGGCCTGCACCGGCGCCGGTGCACTGCTCGCCCTGTCCGCCCTGATCGCCTTCGCGCTGCGGCTGCGCCTGAGCGCGCTCAACCGCCGGGCCGAGACCGGCTGGACCGCCGAGTGGGCCCGGCTGGAGCCGCTCTGGAGCGGCCGCGCCGGGCACCGCCGGGAGGAGTGAAAGGGGCCCGGCCTCGAACGCGACCGTCCGTCTGTCTGTCTGTCCGTCTGTCTGTCTGTCCGTCTGTCTGTCTGTCCGTCTGTCCGTCCGTCCGGGGAGGTGGGCAGCAGGATCCGGACGGGAACGGCCGGACCGGTCCGGCGGCAGGCAGACCGGCGGAGCTGCCGCGGCCTCAGCGGCGCGCCGTCCAGGCCGGGGCCGGGACGGGCCCGGCGGCGTGGTGGGTGAGGGCGGCGACCGCGACCAGCAGGGCGAGCGCCAGGCCCAGGGCGACCGGGACGGCGGCGTGCAGGACCAGGACGGCGCCGAGGAGGGCTCCGGCGAACATCCACACCGTCGAGGCGAGCCGGCGCGGGCCGGTGCGGTCCGCGGCGAGGGCGGTGATGGTCATGGTGAGCACGGTGGTGGTGAGGTCGGGGACCTTGAGCGAGCGGACCACCGCGTTCTGGCCGCCCATGGCGAGGGCGAGCAGCCCGATCAGGGTGTAGCGGGCGGGCTCGGAGCCGTGGCCGAGCACGGCCGCCAGGACGGTGCTCGTGGCGACGAGCACCGCCTGGGCGGCGACGGCGGCGGTCAGCAGGTGCCCCCGGTGGCCGGGCAGGCGGCGGGCCAGGTGGCCGCCGGCCAGGGCGCCGAGCACGAAGGCGGCCAGGGCGGCCAGCGAGGCGGTGGCGGACAGGCCGGGGGCGCCGGCCAGGGCGAAGCCGAGGAACACCACGTTGCCGGTCATGTTGGCGACGAAGACGTGTCCGAGCTCCAGGTAGCTGACCGCGTCCACCACCCCGGTGACGAGGGTCAGCACCAGCAGCATCGGCACCAACGGCCCGTGCTCGGGGTCGGCTCTCAGCATCGGACGGCCTCCGGAGGGTACGCGTGACGGTCCCTCCGTTCTACTACCTCGGCTCCCCCGGCGTGCTCAGGCGTGCTCAGGCGAGCGCGGGGCTGCCCGGTTCGTCCGACTCGTCGTCCAGGTGCCAGTGCAGGTCCCGGACGCCCGGCTCCAGCGAGAGCCGGCTGACGACCTGCTCCAGCGCCGGGGCCACCTGGCCCGTGATCGCCACGGTGGCCCGCAGGCTGGTGGCGTCGCCCTGCTCGGTGCGGCGGGCGCGCAGGCCGGTCGGGGCCAGGCCGGAGGCGGTCAGGGCCTGGAGCAGCAGGGCCCGGATGTGGGTCTCGGACTTGCGGTCGCACTCCACGTGGACGGTGGCCCGGGTGGTGGAGTCCGGGTCGCTGCCGGACTGCGGGGACCGGTCGAGCAGTCGGCCGGCCGGGCGCAGCACCAGGTGGACGGCGAGCACCGCGAAGGTGCCGAGCGCGGCCAGCTCCAGCTTGCCGGAGGCCGCCAGCACCCCGACCGCGGCCGAACACCACAGCGTGGCGGCGGTGTTGAGGCCGCGGACGCCGGCCCCGTCGCGCAGGATCACGCCACCGCCGAGGAAGCCGATACCGGAGACCACGTAGGAGGCGACCCGGGTGGGGCTGCCGGTGTCGCCGACCGCCTCGCTGTACAGGACGAACAGGGTGGCACCGGCGGCGACCAGGGCGTTGGTCCGCAGGCCGGCCATCCGGGCCCGCCACTGGCGCTCGATGCCGATCAGCGCGCCGCAGGCGACGCCGGTGGCGAGCCGGACCAGGAACTCGACGGTGGTCAGGGTGTGCACGACGGCACCTCCTCCAGAGGATTCACGGGGAAACGGGGCAACACGGGTAGTACGGGCCGTACGGAGCACACGGGCAACGCGGGCAACGCGGGCCGGGGGATCGCGGGCAAAGGAACGGACGGGTGGCGAGCCGCTGCCCGCCACCCGTCCGTACGGGCTCCGCTCGGCGGCTCAGTGGTTGAGCGCGGTCTGGACGACCTTGATGATGACCATGACCATCGCGATCAGCAGGTAGGCGCGCAGGGCGCCCATGCCGACCTTGCGGGCGGTGGACATCACCGGCCGGCCCAGGGTCTCCAGCGGGGGCATCCGCCAGTCCTCCCGGCCGGTGCGGTCGATCGGGTCCTCCTTGGTGCCGGTGCGGCCGGCCGTGAAGAAGTAGCCCGCGACCAGGACCCCGATCACGCCGCAGCCGCCCATGATCCACAGGATCGCGTCCGAGCTGATGTCCGGCCAGACCACCGAGGCGGTCAGGATCAGCGAGAGCATCACCAGCACGCCGACCACCGTGGAGGTGAAGGCGTTGGTCCGGGGCCCGTTGGCCCAGGGGCCGAGCACGGCCCTGTCGTTGCAGAGCAGCAGCAGGAAGACGGTGGCGGAGGGCAGCAGCACCCCGGCCAGCACCTGGACGAACTGGGTGATCAGGCCCTGGGTGTAGCCGTTGGACAGCAGGGTGATCGTCGCGGCGACGGCCACCAGTCCGGCGTACACGGCGTAGAAGCCCTTGGCGCCCTTGACCCCGCGGTGCAGCGAGTGCTTGATGCCGAAGACGTCGCCGATGGCGTAGGCGGTGGAGAGCGAGACGGCGAAGGCGCCGATGATCGAGGCGTCCAGCAGGGCGATGGCGAACAGCACGCCCGCCAGGTGGCCGGCCTTGTCCTCGATGCCCTTGGCGACGGCGGCCGTGTCGGAGAACTGGCCGAAGCCGTCGGTGCCCGCGAACGCCGCCGCCGTGAGGCCGATCAGCGCGGCCGCGCCGATGATCACGATCGCGATGCCGATCCACAGGTCGACCTTCTCGTACCTCATGAAACGCGGGGTGATCCGCTTGTCGATGACGTACGACTGCTGGAAGAACAGCTGCCAGGGGGCGACGGTGGTGCCGACGATCGAGATGATGACCATCATGACGGCCGCGAGCTGGCCGGCGCCGCCGGGCATCTGCGGCGTCACGAAGTCGTGGGCCATCTGCGAGGTCTTCGGGTGGACCATGAAGTAGATCGGCACCAGCAGCAGCGAGCCGACGCAGAGCGTGATGGCGACCCGCTCGAAGCGCTGGAAGGAGCCGGTGAAGGCCGAGGCGATGATGATCGCCGCCGCCAGCACCACGGAGAGGACCTTGGGCAGGCCCAGGTACCCGGCCGCCATGGTGACGCCGATGAACTCGGTGACCAGGGTGAGGGCGTTGAGCAGGAAGAGGTCGATGACGCTGAACGCGCCCCAGAACTTGCCGAAGCGCTCCAGGATCAGCCGGGCGTGGCCGACACCGGTGACCGCGCCCAGGCGCAGCACCATCTCCTGGTTGACGTACAGCACCGGGACGAGCAGGAGCAGCGTCCACAGCAGCTGGGTGCCGTAGTTCTGGCCGGCCTGGCCGTAGGTGGAGAAGGCGCCGGCGTCGTTGTCGCCGACCATCACGATCAGGCCGGGGCCGACGATCGCCAGCAGGGTCTTGAGCCGGGCGGAGAGTCCGTGGCGGGGGGTGGTGTCGTCGAGCCGGATGGTGCCGAGCGCACCCTTGATGTCGCCGACATGGGCGTCGTCCAGGACGGCGGACCTGGCGGCGGCGGTCGCAGCGAGGGCGGCGGGAGCGGCGGGGACCGTGGGGATCTTCGGGTCCAGCATCACGTTGGTCATGGCGGGGCCTCCCTCCCCCTACCTTGAGGGGGCGTCAGGGGGCACGCAGCGGCGGACCTCCCTGCGGGCGCACGGCATCCACGCCGTACGGCGACGCTGAGCGGCGGCGGCCGTGCGGGCACGATGATGCTGACGACGCGTCAATCGGCTTGCGTCCGGGCATGGTTGAGCGCAGGACGAAGCTTCGGGTGAACGCGCAGGGAAGGTTGTTACCGCGTGCCGGAGGTGTTCGAGAGCATGCGGGGGCAGGGGCTACTGTGGCCCGGACTATCGCAGTCCATGTCTCTCGCCTCCTCCCGGTCGGGGGCGCACCGTCTGTGCGCCGCATCACGACACGGCAAGGAGCACACCGGTCTTCGAGGACCGGTACACCCCAACTCGTCAGAGCTTTGGCACTCCACGGCGTGTCCAGCCGGATCGGCCGGAAGCCACTTGGGGTCAACCCTTAACTCGGGAAGACCTGTCCTGAACCTGGGCGTCTCTCGACGTCGTCGGGTCAGTGGCCTGTGTCCGTGAAGACGCCTCACCGAACGAGGTGCCTTTTCAAACCTCCCAAAGCATAGACCCGGCGCGGCGACCCCGAGTCACCTTTTCGGCCGATCTTCGACAGCTTTGTAGAACCTTGACCAAATCCGCCGCGACTTGCTCTTCCTCCACCGGCATATATAGTTCACCGACATATGCAGCTGAACAGCTCACGAGGGGGAACCATGTCCCACATCGATCCGAGCCGACCCGCGCCCGTCCTGCAGCTGGCCGGGGTCTCCCGGGTGCACGGCCGCGGCGCCGCCGAGGTGCACGCCCTGCGCGAGGTCGACCTGACCGTCCACGCCGGCGAGTTCGTCGCCGTGATGGGGCCCTCCGGCTCGGGCAAGTCGACCCTGCTCACCCTGGCCGGCGGGCTGGACCTGCCCAGCGGCGGCGAGGTGCTGGTCGAGGGCGTCACCCTCGGCGGCCTCGGCCGGGGCAAGCTCGCCGACCTGCGGCGGCGCTCCGTCGGCTACGTCTTCCAGGACTACAACCTGATCCCGGCGCTCACCGCCGCCGAGAACATCGCCCTGCCGCGCGAGCTCGACGGCGTCTCCGGACGCACCGCCCGCCGGGAGGCCCTCGCCGCCCTGGAGGAACTGGGCATCGGCGAGCTCGCCGACCGCTTCCCCGACGACATGTCCGGCGGACAGCAGCAGCGCGTCGCCATCGCCCGCGCCCTGATCGGCGAGCGCCGGCTCGTCCTCGCCGACGAACCCACGGGGGCGCTCGACTCCGCCACCGGCGACGCCGTGCTCGCCGTACTGCGCGCCCGCTGCGACGCCGGGGCGGCCGCCATGATGGTCACCCACGAGGCCTCGCACGCCAGTTGGGCCGACCGGGTGGTCCACCTGCGGGACGGCTCGGTCGCCTCCGAGAGCGTCGGACGCCGCTCCGGCAACAGCCGGGCCGCCGTCCACCGCTCCCAGCCCCTCGACGACTCCACCGCCAACTCCTTCGGCGAGGTGGCCCGATGAGGTTCGGAGCGTGGAAGGTCGCGCTGCGGATGGCCCGGCGCGACGCCCTGCGGGCCAAGGGGCGCAGCGCCCTGATCGTGGCCATGATCGCCCTGCCCGTGCTCGGCGTCACCGGCGCCGACGTGGTCCACCGCAGCGGCCAGCTGTCCCCCGCCGAACGGGTCGAGCGGGTGGTGGGCGGCGCGGACGCGCTGGTCACCGCGCTCAGCCCGGGCCAGGCCGTCGAACAGGCCCCGGTCGCCGAGGACGGCGCGTTCGCCGTCCAGCCGCGGCCCGGCCAACAGCCCACGCCCGAGCAGCTCAAGGGCGCGAGCACCGACCCGACCGCCCTGGTCGGCTCGCTGCTGCCGCCCGGCAGCGCGCTCACCCCCGTCCGGACCGGACCGGAGACCGGTGCGAGCTCGCCCGAGGGCCTGGTCCGCACCCTCACCGCCGAGGCCGACCTGGGCGACCCGGTCTGGCGCGGCCGGGCCGACCTGGTCGAGGGCCGCGCGCCCGGCGCGCCGCACGAAGTCGCCGTCACCCAGGCCTTCCTGGACAACTCCGGGCTCCGGCTCGGCAGCGACACCACCGTCCAGGGACTGGAGCGGACCACCTTCCGCATCACCGGCCTGGTGGAGCACCCGGACGACCTCAAGCGGGTCGAACTCATCGCCCGCCCGGGCGAGTTGCTCGACCAGCTGGCCGCCGCGGCGGAACCCGGACAGCCCGCCCCCGGGCAGGGCCGCACCAACCGCGGCTCCTGGCTGGTGCACCTCCCGGGCGGGGCCGCCCTCGACTGGGCCACGGTCCAGTCGTTCAACGCCCACGGCTACACCCTCACCGCGCGGGCCGTCGCGCTCGACCCGCCGCCGTACGGCGCCGTCCCCTACTACCGGGACTCCACCGTCTACCGCGACCCCGCCGGCGGCAACAGCACCAAGGTCGTGGTCGCCACCGTCACCGGCATGGGGCTGCTGGAGGTCGCCCTGCTCGCCGGGCCCGCCTTCGCGGTCGGCGCCCGCCGCTCCCGCCGCCAGCTCGCGCTGCTCGGCGCCGCGGGCGGCCGGCGCACCCACATCGGCGCGGTGGTGCTCGGCGGCGGCCTGGTGCTCGGCCTGGCCGGGGCGGTCCTCGGGGTGACCGTCGGCACCGGGCTGGTCGCCGCGCTGCGGTCGGTGATCGAGGAGGTCGGCGGTGCCCGCTTCGGCCACTTCGCCCTCCCCCCGGTGGACCTGCTGGCCATCGCCGGGATCGGTGTGATCACCGCCCTGCTCGCGGCCGCGCTGCCGGCCTGGCAGGCCGCCCGGCGCAGCGTCACCGCCGGCCTCACCGGCCGGGACACCGTCCGGGCGCCCAACCGCCTGGTCACCGTGCTCGGCGTGGCGCTGCTCCTCGGCGGCGGCGCGATCGCGATGTACGGCGCGGGCGCCGTCCAGCACGGCGCGCCCGTGGTCAGCACCTACGACGCCCGCACCCTCACGGTGCTGCTCGGCTCGGTCTTCGCCGAACTCGGACTGCTCGCCTGCACCCCCCTGCTGGTCGCCCTGTTCGGCCGGTTCGCCGGGCGGCTGCCGCTCGGCCCCCGGCTGGCGCTGCGCGACTCCGCCCGCAACCGCTCCCGCACCGCACCGGCCGTCGCCGCGGTGATGGCCGCCGTGGCCGGGGCCGTCGCGATCGGGGTGTACAGCACCAGCACCGACGCCGAGAACCGGCGCGACTACCGGCCGGAGGCCCCGTACGGCGCCGTCCAGCTGATCAGCCACCGGGAGGGCCCGCAGGCCGCCCAGCTGCCGGCCGAGGTGGAGAAGCAGCTGTCCGGGCTCGGCCCGCGCGCCGACGTCGGCCAGGCCGTCTACAAGTTCTGCGACAACTGCTCCAGCACCGTCACCCTCAAGGGCCCGGTGGAGATGCGCCACCTCGCGGCCATCCCGCACCTCGCCACCGGGGACGCCACCCTGCTGCACAACCTCTTCGACGTGCGGGACCGCACGGCCGAACAGGCGCTGGCCGCCGGGAAGCTGCTGGTCTTCGACCGGTCGCTGATCGGCGCCGACGGCAAGGCCGTGCTGCTGCTGCGCGGAGGCGGCGGCGCCCCGCTGCAGCCCGGGCAGGTCCCCAAGCCCGACCTCCAGGAAGTCCCGGTGGACGCGGTGCTGGTCGACAACCCGGACGCCGCCCGCTACGCCCAGGGGCTGATGCCGGCCACCGCGCTGGCCAAGCTCGGCCTCGCCTCGGCGCCCCAGGGCGCGGTCTGGCGCCCGGCCACCCCGCCCGACCGCAAGGCGCAGCAGCGGGCCGCGGCCGCCGCGGCCCGACTGGACCACTACGCCGAGCTGGACGTCGAGCGCGGCTACCAGCCCAAGGGCGACGCGCTCACCCTCGCGCTCAGCGGCTTCGCCGGGCTGGTCGTGCTCGGCGCGGCCGGGATCGCCACCGGGCTCGCGGCCGCCGACTCCCGGCAGGACCAGGCCACCCTGGCCGCGGTCGGCGCACCGCCGCGGATCCGCCGGACCATGGCGGGACTGCAGTGCGCGCTGATCGCCCTGCTCGGGGCGCTGCTCGGGGCGGTGAACGGCTTCGTCCCGGCGGTGGGGCTGTTGAAGTCCCGGGCCAGCGGGTTCGGTTCGAAGGGGATGCTGCTCGCCGCGCCCTGGGGGGAGCTGCTGCTGGTGGTCCTGGTGCTGCCGGTGGTGGCCGGGCTGCTCGCGGCGCTGTTCACCCGCTCCAAGGTGCCGCTGGGGCGGCGGCTGTCCTGAGCCGTCCCGCTCGCTCGCCTGTCCCTACCGCTCCTCTGCTCCTCTGTTCGGGCACGCGTCGGGCACGTCGGGCACCTTTCGACCACCGGCCGAGCACGACCTGAGCACCCCCCGGGCACCGCCCGGAATCCGTGGGCGCCCGCCCCCCTCACCAGGGGGCGGGCGCCCGGTGCGTTCCGTAGCATGGGCCGCGTTCCAGCGGGCGAAGGGCGCCGGCGGTCGGTGCGGCGAGGGAGACGAGGGCGGTGCTACGGGGTTTCGGCGATCTCGAGGCCGAGATCATGGACCGGCTGTGGGACTGGGAGCGCCCGGCCACGGTGCGCGAGGTGGTCGACGACCTCCAGCAGCAGCGCCCGGTCGCGTACACCACCGTGACCACCGTCGCCGACATCCTGCACACCAAGGGCTGGCTGCGCCGGGACAAGGTCGGCCGCGCGTGGGTGTACGAGCCGACCTGCACCCGGGAGGCGTACACCGCCCAGCTGATGCACCAGGCGCTGGAGACCACCACGGACCGGGCCGGCGCCCTGCTGCACTTCGTCGACCGGATGAGCGGGGACGAGGCGTCCGCCCTGCTCGCCGCCCTCGAACAGGTGAAGGCCCGGGACGCCGAGTGACGCTCGCCCTGCTCGGCCTCTACCTGGCCGCGACCGGCGTGCTGCTCCCCCGCCGACTGGCCGGCTCGGCCCGGGTCCAGGCCCGGCTCCAGACCCGCCCCCTGCTCGGGGTCGCGCTGTGGCTGGCGCTGATGGCCTCCTTCACGGTCGCCCTGGTGCTCGCGGCGCACCACGCCTTCGAGCCCGCCGCGCACGAGCCGGCCGGGCTGATCGGCCTGTTCCCGCACCTCGAACCGACCGGTCCGGTGCTGCCGCACACCCACGACTGGTGGCTGCTCGCCACTGCCGGGGCCCTGCTCACCGGGCTGCTGGCCGCCGTCGGCGCCCGGACCGGACGGGCCCGGCGGCGGCACCGGGCGGTGCTGGACGTGGTCGCCGTACGGGACCGGCGCTGGGGCGCGCTGGTGCTGGAGCACGCCCGCCCGACCATCTACTGCCTGCCCGGCCGGCGCTCCCGGGTGGTGCTGTCCCGCGGTGCGCTGCGGCTGCTGGACGAGCGGCAGTTGGCCGCGGCCGTCGCCCACGAGCACGGGCACATCCGCGGCCGCCACCACCTCTTCCGCCTGCCCGTCGACACCTTCGCGCTGCTGCTGGGCCCCCTGCCGCTGGCCCGGCTGGGGCGCTCGGAGGTGGCGCTGCTGCTGGAGATGGCAGCCGACGACGCGGCGCTGGCCGAGGTGTCCCGGAGCGAACTGGCCTCGGCGCTCTGCGCGTTGGCGGTCTCGGGGACAACTCCCGGTGGCACCTGGGGAGTCGCCTCCACCGGCGTGCTGGCCCGGGTCCGCCGGCTGGCCCGGCCCGGCAGCGGTCGGCGGCGCCAACTGGCGTGGCGACTCGGGGTGTTGACGCTTCCGGCGGTGCCGTCCCTGCCGTACCTGCTGGCCTGCGCACCGCACCCGTAGGAGGTGCGGCGCGCGGCCGCCTCACCGGTGCCGCAGGTACGCCGCCGCTGTCCCCCGGAGCCGGTCGTGCAGGCCGTCGTAGGCGCGGGCGCGGCCCAGGACCCGCTTCGGCAGCTTGGCGACCATCGTGTAGTTGGTGTCGCAGACGTTCGCGGCCGGGGCCAGGCCGGCCTGGCTGACCAGCTGGTAGGCGTCGAGCCGGTCCAGTCCGAGCAGTCCGCCGGTCCAGCCGACCAGGTCGTGCTGGCTGATCCGGAAGGCGTCCTCCAGCGGGCGGGCGGAGCCGGTGCTGATCAGGAAGTCGTCGTTCTCCAGCCGGGGCCAGGCCGGGCCGCCGCCCTTGACCAGGTCGACGATCACGGTGGTGCGCATCGCCGCCTCGACGGCCGTGCCGCACACCTCGCCCTCGCCCTGCCGGGCGTGGCCGTCGCCGATGGCGAGCAGGCCGCCCTCGACGTTGACGCCGAAGTAGGCGGTGGTGCCGGCGCGCATCTCGGGGGTGTCCAGGTTGCCGCCGTGGGCGCCCGGGGTGATCGAGGCCAGCACCTCGCCGGCCGGGGGGGCGACGCCGACCGTGCCGTGCATCGGGTCCAGCGGCAGGTCGACCGTGAAGTCGCCGGTGCGGGCCCGGAAGCGGCAGAGGCCGGCCGCGACGTCCAGGTCGTAGACCCAGACCCGCTCCTCCAGCGGGGCGTGCAGCATCGCCGTGCTGTGGGTGGCGGTCAGCGCGCCGAAGTGCGGGAAGGTGCTGGAGACGCCGTGGTCCCGGGCCGGGGTGATCTCGACGAAGTGCACCGCGAGCAGGTCGCCGGGTTCGGCGCCGGCCACCGCGATCGGGCCGGCGACGGGGTTGAGGTACGGGAAGACGCAGACCTGGCTGGGCAGGTCGCCGGTGCCGCGCACCTTGCCGCCGAAGCAGTCCTCGGTGGTCAGTTCGACGACGGTGCCGGGCCGGACGGTCACCAGCGGGGCTCGGCCGCCGAAGGTGTAGGCGTAGTCCTCGGGGTTCGGGTCCAGCCGGACGACGGTCTCGGGCAGGCTCACTTGGTCTCCTCGGGAGTGGTTTCCGGAGCGGGCGCGGGGCGCGGGGCAGGCGCGGGGCGCGGGGCGCCACAGCTCAGGTGGAAGATTCGCCCCCTGACTGTCCACCACCCGTCCACCGTAGTCCGCTAGCCTGCCCCTCGCCATCTCAACACACGGACGAACAAGGGGACTTGATGTCAGCCAGTCAGCGCGCGAAGGCCCTCCGCCGGGTCACTCTGCTCGCCGCCACCACCGCCCTCGTCCTCGCCGGCGGCAGCGCCCGGGCCGCGTCCGCTCCGGTGTCCGGCACCCCCGGCGTCGTCGCCGTCGGCTCGGGCCAGGCGCTGCCCTCCGTCAGCCCGGACGGCGCCACGGCCTACGTCGTCACGACCGACTCCGACGGCAACCTCGTGGTGCGGGCGGTGGACACCCGGTCCGGCCAGGTGACCGGCACGGCCCCGCTCGGCGCCGCCCAGGGCTCCCCGCAGTCTGCGCTCAGCCCGGACGGCTCGCGCCTGTACGTGGTGAACGGCCTGCAACTCAGCGTCGTCGCCACCGGCGGCCCGACCGTGCTCGCCACCGTCCCGCTGCCGGACCAGCCGCGCCCGACGGGCTGGTCCCAGGGCCTGGTCAGCGGCCTCGTCGTCGGCCCGGACGGCTCCGAGGTGTACCTCGTCCAGCAAGGCCCGTCGGCCTGGCGGCAGGGCGGGCAGGCCCGGGTGCTCGCCTTCGGCACCGCGCAGCGGCAGTTCGGCCCCACCGTGGGGCTGCCCGCCCTGAACACCGGCGCCCCGGCGCTCCACCCGAACGGCCGGGACCTGTACATCGGGGGCGGCGCCGGGCTATACCACGTGAGTGCGGCCGGCGGCACGCTGACCTTCGTCCGGACGGTGCCCGGGACGGCCACCAACGGCGACAACGGGCTCGCCTTCACCCGGGACGGCGGCCGGCTCTTCGCGACCGGCCCCAACTCGGGCGGCACGCTCGACCTGATCGACCCCGCCACGGACACCCTGCTCCGGAGCATCCGCACCGTCCCCGTCCGCAGCGACGTCCCGCCGCGGCTGAGCGCCGACGGCAGCCGGTTCTACCTGCTCCAGCAGGACTCCTCCGGCACCACGGCGGTCATCTCCGTCGACACCGCGACCGCCACCGTCGACACCGCCGACTCCCTCGCCCCCCAGGAGTCGGCGCTCGACGGCCTCGCCGTCGGCCCCGACGGCCACACCCTGTACGTCGGCGGCACCAACGACACCGACGCCCAGCTGGAGGTCCTCGGCCTCTGACGGGCCGCCGGGCGCCTCCGGACGAGCTACCGGAAAGCCTCCGGACGGGTCGTCGGCGACCCGTCCGGAGGCGTGCGGCGCGCGGAGGCCGTTACGGGCGGAGGCCGTTACGGGCGGACGGCACCCATGTAAGGCATCGCGGAGATCGGCAGGACCTCGACGTTCTTGCCGGTGCGCGGGGCGTGGATCATCTTGCCGTCGCCGATGTAGATCCCGACGTGGTGGATGTCGTTGTAGAAGAACACCAGGTCACCGGGCTGGAGGTTGGCCCGGTCGATCCGCGGGCCGTCGTTCCACTGGTCCTGGGATATCCGGGAGATCCGCACGCCCGCCGCCTTGTACGCCTGGCTGGTCAGGCCGGAGCAGTCGAAGCTGTCCGGGCCGCTCTTGCTCCAGCCGTACGGCTTGCCCAGCTGGGCCTGGGCGAACGCGATGATGGCGGCGGCACGGCCGCTGGCCGGCGGGGCGGGGGTGCTCATGTCCGGGCGGTCGGCGGACCGGGAAGCGCGGTCCGCGGCGGCGGTCTTGGCCGCCTGCTGGGCCTCGGCCTTGGCCTTGTCGGCGGCCTGCTGGGCGTTGACCTTGGCGCGGTCCTCGGCGCTCAGCTTGTTCAGCATGGCCTGGGCCGCGGCGAGCTTGCTCTGGATCTGCTGCTTCCGCGCGCCCAGTTCGGTGCCGACCGAGTCGAGCTGGGCGAGCGTGGCGGTGGCCTCGGCACGGTCCTGGTCGAGCTTGCGCTGCTCGTCCTGGGCCTGCTTGAGCAGGGCCGTCTGGGTGCCGGCGGCCTGGTTCTGCGCCGAGGCGCGCTCCAGGTAGCCGGCCGGGTCGGAGTCGAACATCAGCTGGACGGAGGGGTCGATGCCGCCGTTGCGGTACTGGTCGGCGGCGACGGCACCGAGCCGGGTGCGCAGCTCGTTCATCGACTCCTGACCGCGGGCGACCTTCTCCTGGATCCGGTTGGCCTCGCCCTGGAGCTTCTGCTGCTTCTCCTGGAAGCCGTTGTACTGCTCGACGGACTGCTCGGCCTCCTCGTTGAGCTTGTCCACCTGCTCCTTGACGGAGGCCAGGCTCGGGGTCGGCTCGGCGTGGGCGGTGCCGGCGGCAAGCACCGCACCGCCGGCCATCGCCGTGGTGAGGACCGCCATGCGGGCCCGGCTCGGGGGGCTGGGCTTACGGCGCTTTCCCATCGAGGTGGCACTCCTTCGGGGGACGGGCGGGGAGGTGCGGTGACACTGGAGGAACGTCCGAGTGGCATTCGCACGTTCATTCGGCCGATCGGGGGGACGACCGGCCGGGACACCCGCAGGGCGCGCCGGGGGACGCGCAGGGGACGGCGAAGGACGGGCGGGGCCGTACGGGGGATGCCGTCCCCACCCGCCTTCTTCGAAGTAACTTAATAGATGAGGGGCTGGGTTCCGCAATCCCCCTGATCCAGGGCACTTCCGGGCGGCCCGCCGACCCTCCGCCGGGCCCCGACCCCCGCCTCGTGGCACTCCCCGCCGGACGGAGTGCTGGCCACGGACCGAAAGCGCGCCAAATCGAGAACAAGGTCACACTTAACGACCCTCCTTCCGCTCCGCTAACGGGCGCTAACCTGCGGACATGAAGGTCCCGCCCGAAAGGCTCCCCCTCGCCGCCGAGTTCCCGGCCGCGCACCGTGAGCAGTGGCAGCAGCTCGTCGAGGGCGTGCTGCGCAAGTCCGGTGCCCGGCCCGAGGACGGCGCCGCCGCCGAGCAGGCGCTCACCACCGCGCTCCAGGACGGGCTGCGCGCCCGCCCGCTGTACACCGCCGAGAACACCTCGGTCGAGCCCGGCTACCCGGGCTTCCCGCCGTTCGTCCGCGGCGGCCGGCCGCAGGGCTCCGCCGTCGCCGGGTGGGACGTACGGCAGCGGCACGCCGACCCGGACCGCCGGCGCGCCAACGAGGCCGTCCTGGCCGACCTGGAGCACGGCGTCGGCTCGCTCTGGCTGGAGCTCGGCGACGCGGGCCTGCCCGTCGCCGCCCTGCCCGAGGCGCTCGACGGGGTGTACCTGGACCTCGCCGCCGTCGCCCTCGACGCGGGACCGGACTTCACCGAGGCCGCCGAGCGGCTGTTCGGGCTGTACGAGGAGCGCGAGGTCTCCCCCGCCTCCGCCGCCGGCAACCTCGGCGCCGACCCGCTCGGCCTCCAGGCCCGCACCGGCTCCGCCGACCGCACCGACGCCCTGCTCGCCGAGGCCGCCGCGCTCGCCGCCCGCTGCGCCGAGGGCTACCCGAACGTCAGGGCCCTCACCGTGGACGCCCTGCCGTACCACGAGGCCGGCGCCTCCCCCGCCCAGGAGCTGGGCTGCGCGCTCGCCACCGGCGTCGCCTACCTGCGCGCGCTGACCGCGGCCGGCCTCTCCGTCGACGCCGCGCTCGGCCAGCTGGAGTTCCGCTACGCCGCCGACGCCGACCAGTTCCTGACCATCGCCAAGTTCCGCGCCGCGCGCCGCCTCTGGGCCCGCGTCGCCGAGGTGTCCGGCGGCTCCGCCGAGGCCTCGGCGCAGCGCCAGCACGCCGTCACCTCCCGGGTGATGATGACCGCCCGCGACCCGTGGGTGAACATGCTGCGCACCACGGTGGCCTGCCTGGCCGCCGGGGTCGGCGGCGCCGACGCCGTCACCGTGCTGCCCTTCGACAGCGCCCTCGGCCTGCCCGACGCCTTCGCCCGCCGGATCGCCCGCAACACCCAGTCGATCCTGCTGGAGGAGTCCCACCTGTCCCGGGTGATCGACCCGGCCGGCGGCTCCTGGTACGTCGAGCAGCTCGGCGAGGAGCTGGCGCAGGCCGCCTGGGCCTGGTTCCAGGAGATCGAACGGGCGGGCGGCCAGCAGGCCGCGCTGGCGTCCGGGCTGGTCGGCGACCGGATCGCCGCGACCTGGGCGGAGCGGTCCGCGAAGCTCGCCAAGCGGCGCGAACCCGTCACCGGTGTCAGCGAGTTCCCGCACCTGGACGAGCAGCCGCTGGTCCGCGAACCCGCCCCGGCCGGGCACACCGGCGGCCTGCCGCGGGTGCGCCGCGCCGAGGCGTACGAGGCGCTGCGGGACCGCTCGGACGCCCACCTGGCGACCACCGGCGCCCGTCCGGCGCTGTTCCTGGCCTCGATCGGCACCGCCTCCGCGCACACCGGGCGCACCACCTTCGCCGCCAACCTGTTCCAGGCCGGCGGCATCGCGACGGCGTCCACCGAGGGCGTCGACCCGGCCGCGTTCGCCGCGGCGTTCCGCGAGTCCGGTGCCTCCGTCGCCTGCCTGTGCTCCAGCGACGCCCTGTACGGCGAGCACGCCGCGGCCGTCGCCGTAGCCTTGAAGGAGGCGGGCGCCCAGCGCGTGCTGCTGGCCGGCCGCCCGGCCGAAGTACCCGCCGGAGTGGACGAGTTCATCTACGCGGGCGGGGACGCGATCGCCGTCCTCACCTCCCTGCTGGACCTCATTGGAGTGGCGCGATGATCCCCGACTTCACCGGAATCGGGCTGGACGACTCCTCCGCCGGTTCCTCTGCCGGCTCGGCTGCCGGAGAGGTCACCGACGCCCAGTGGCAGGCCGCCTGGCAGCGGTCCACCGGCAAGGCCCCCGACGAGCTGGTCTGGGACACCCCCGAGGGCATCGGCGTCAAGCCGCTGTACACCGCGGCCGACCTCGACGGCGTGGACTTCCTGGAGACGTACCCCGGCATCGCCCCGTACCTGCGCGGGCCGTACCCGACCATGTACGTCAACCAGCCGTGGACCGTCCGCCAGTACGCGGGCTTCTCCACCGCCGAGGAGTCCAACGCCTTCTACCGCCGCAACCTCGCGGCCGGCCAGAAGGGCCTCTCGGTCGCCTTCGACCTGCCGACCCACCGCGGCTACGACAGCGACCACCCGCGCGTCACCGGCGACGTCGGCATGGCGGGCGTCGCCATCGACTCGATCTACGACATGCGCCAGCTGTTCGACGGCATCCCGCTGGACAAGATGTCGGTGTCGATGACCATGAACGGCGCGGTGCTGCCCGTCCTCGCGCTGTACATCGTCGCGGCCGAGGAGCAGGGGGTGCCGCCGGAGAAGCTCGCCGGGACCATCCAGAACGACATCCTCAAGGAGTTCATGGTCCGCAACACCTACATCTACCCGCCGCAGCCGTCGATGCGGATCATCTCGGACATCTTCGCGTACACCTCGCAGAAGATGCCCCGGTACAACTCGATCTCCATCTCCGGCTACCACATCCAGGAGGCCGGGGCCACCGCCGACCTGGAGCTCGCCTACACCCTGGCCGACGGGGTCGAGTACCTGCGCGCGGGCCTGGACGTGGGCCTGGACGTGGACGCCTTCGCGCCGCGGCTGTCGTTCTTCTGGGCGATCGGCATGAACTTCTTCATGGAGGTCGCCAAGCTGCGCGCGGCCCGGCTGCTGTGGGCCAAGCTGGTCAAGCAGTTCGACCCGAAGAACCCCAAGTCCCTCTCGCTGCGCACCCATTCGCAGACCTCCGGCTGGTCGCTGACCGCCCAGGACGTGTTCAACAACGTGACCCGCACATGCGTCGAGGCGATGGCCGCCACCCAGGGCCACACCCAGTCGCTGCACACCAACGCCCTCGACGAGGCGCTCGCCCTGCCGACGGACTTCTCCGCCCGGATCGCCCGCAACACCCAGCTGCTGCTCCAGCAGGAGTCCGGCACCTGCCGGGTCATCGACCCGTGGGGCGGCTCCGCGTACGTCGAGAAGCTGACGCAGGACCTCGCCGCCCGGGCCTGGCAGCACATCCAGGAGGTCGAGGCGGCCGGCGGCATGGCCAAGGCCATCGACGCGGGCATCCCCAAGATGCGCGTCGAGGAGGCCGCCGCCCGCACCCAGGCCCGGATCGACTCCGGCCGCCAGCCCGTGATCGGCGTCAACAAGTACCGGGTCGAGAACGACGAGCAGATCGACGTCCTCAAGGTCGACAACTCGGCGGTGCGGGCCCGGCAGATCGAGAAGCTGCGCCGGCTGCGCGAGGAGCGCGACGAGGCGCAGTGCCAGGACGCCCTGCGCGCGCTGACGGCGGCCGCCGAGGCCGGCCCGCAGCGCGGCGGCTCGCTGGACGGCAACCTGCTGCACCTGGCCGTCAACGCGGCCCGGGCGAAGGCGACGGTCGGCGAGATCTCGGACGCCCTGGAGAAGGTGTACGGCCGCCACTCCGGCCAGATCCGTACCATTTCCGGTGTGTACCGAGACGAAGCGGGCCCGTCGGCGCCCCTCCAGCGCACCCGCGACCTGGTCGAGCGGTTCGAGCAGGCCGAAGGCCGTCGCCCGCGCATCCTGGTCGCCAAGATGGGCCAGGACGGCCACGACCGCGGCCAGAAGGTGATCGCCACCGCCTTCGCCGACCTCGGCTTCACCGTCGACGTCGGCCCGCTGTTCCAGACCCCGGCCGAGGTCGCCCGCCAGGCCGTCGAGGCGGACGTCCACATCGTCGGCGTCTCCTCGCTGGCCGCCGGGCACCTCACCCTGGTCCCCGCGCTGCGCGCCGAACTGGCCGCGGCCGGGCGGGAGGACATCACCATCGTGGTCGGCGGCGTCATCCCGCCGCAGGACTTCCAGGCCCTGTACGAGGCGGGCGCGGCGGCGGTCTTCGGCCCGGGCACGGTGATCCCGGACGCGGCCTTCGACCTGCTGACCGCCCTGGCCGTCGAACTCGGCCACGAGCTGTGAGCCGCTGAGTCCGATGCCACCGAGGACGATCGACCTCGACGCCTACGTGACGGGCGTCCTGGACGGCTCGCGCGCCTGGATCGCGCGCGCCGTCACCCTCGTCGAATCCACCCGCCCCGACCACCGCGCGCTCGCGCAGCAGCTGCTCCAGCGGCTGCTGCCGCACGCGGGCGGGGCGGTGCGGGTCGGCATCACCGGAGTGCCCGGTGTCGGCAAATCGACCTTCATCGACTCCTTCGGGACGATGCTCACCGGGCTCGGCCACCGGGTCGCCGTGCTCGCCGTCGACCCGACGTCGAGCCGCACCGGCGGGTCCATCCTGGGCGACAAGACCCGGATGGAGCGGCTCGCGGTGGACCCGGCCGCCTTCGTGCGGCCGTCGCCGACCTCGGGAACGCTGGGCGGCGTCGCCAAGGCCACCCGCGAGTCCATGGTCGTGATGGAGGCGGCGGGCTACGACGTCGTCCTCATCGAGACGGTGGGGGTCGGGCAGTCGGAGACGACGGTGGCCGGGATGGTGGACACCTTCCTGCTGCTGTCACTGGCCCGGACCGGCGACCAGCTCCAGGGCATCAAGAAGGGCGTGCTGGAGCTCGCGGACGTCATCGCCGTCAACAAGGCGGACGGCCCGCACGAGCGCGACGCGAGGGCGGCCGCACGTGAACTCGCGGGCGCACTACGGCTGTTGCAGGCACCGGACGCGGCGTGGACGCCGCCGGTGCTGACCTGCAGCGGGCTCGACGGGGCGGGCCTGGACGTCCTGTGGGAGCGGTTGCAGCAGCACCGTAAGATCCTGGACGCGACGGGCGGGCTGGCGGCGAAGCGGCGGGAGCAGCAGGTCGAGTGGACGTGGTCGATGGTCCACGACCAGCTGTACGCGCGGCTGCACGAACACCCGGAGGTACGGCGGCTCACCCCGGACCTGGAGGCCCAGGTGCGGGCCGGTACGCTGCCGGCGGGGCTGGCCGCGCAACGGATCCTGGACAGCTTCTTCGGTACTGCTTGAGGGAGTTGAGAGGCATCGCCACCATCGTCGAGGACGTCGTGATCGAGGCCGACGCCGAACACGTCTGGGACGCCGTACGGGACGTAGGCGCCGTGCACGAGCGCCTCATCCCGGGCTACGTCCTCGACACCCGGATGGACGGTGACGTCCGGTACCTGACCATGCCCGGCGGTGCGGTGATCCGGGAGCTGATCGTCAGCGTGGACGACGGCCTGCGGAGGCTGGCCTACTCCACCGTCGAGGGATTCAAGCTCCCGCTGACCCACCACCACGCCTCCTTCCAGGTACTCCCGGTGGCCGACGGCCGCTGCCGCCTGCTGTGGACGACGGACGTGCTCCCTCACGAGATGGCCGAACAAGTCCGTCTGCGGGTCAGCCGCGGCGCCCAGGGCATGAAGGCGACCTTGGAAGCCGGCTGACGGTCTCGCCCTGCGACGAACCCCGCCACCACAGACGCAGAGAACAACACCCACCACACGAGTCGGGCGACAGCCCCCACTACGCCACCTCACAGACGCTGCGGAGATTGCGCGCCGTGCCTCACCCGTGCGTGGGGCACGGCGCTTCGGCATCCTCCTGGTACTCGAACCACACCACCTTGCCCCGCTCCGCCGGGCGCCACCCCCACGCGCGGGCGAGAGCCTGGACGAGCAACAACCCACGCCCGGTGGTCGCTTCGGGATCCCGCTCCCGATACGGAAGCTCCGCACCCCGATCGGCAACCTCCACCCGCACCCGCCCACTACGCCGGTGGACGGACACGACACACCGCTCCCCCGTGTGCAGGAGCGCATTCGCGATGACCTCGCTCGCACACAACTCCACCTCCTGGAGCCCGTCTTCGGTCAACGGCACTGCGCACTCCCGCAGGATCGCCCCCACCAGCCGCCGCGCCGCCGGCACGGCCTCGGCCCCCGGCGGCACACCCCACTCCAGAGGCACCGGGAACCGAGCGGCGCTGAGCGGGCTGACGATCATCGGAGACTCCATCCGGTCGTGAAGAGGCATGGCGGTGCCATCACGGATCGTTCGGGTCCACACCCACCGTCCGAATGGCTGACATCAAGTCAACGCGGGTACACCGGACGGGAGAACCCGCGAAGCTGGTCCGAGCGTTGAACCGGTTGAACAGAGGACGGGATCGCGATGAGGCAGCGACCACACACACCGAACGCCGAACTCGCCGCGCTCATGCGGCAGGCGCAGTGGGGCAATGACCAGCTCGCCCGGTCCGTGAACCGCGTCGGAAGCGAGGGCGGCCTCCAGCTCACCTACGACAAATCGGCGATCTCGCACTGGCTCGCAGGTACCCGGCCTCGGGCCGACGTACAGGAGGTCGTCCGGGAGGCGTTCTCGCGGCGCCTCGGGCGACCGGTGACGTCCAGGGAGACCGGCTTCAAGTGTGACGCCGAACCAGCGGGCAGCCTTGGCGTGCTGTCCGATCTGATGTCGATCGGAAAGGACGACATGGACCCCTCGCGCCGCGGTGTTCTCACCGCCGGACTCTACTCACTCGCCCTGACGCTTCCCGCGTTCGACGACACCACCGACCGCATCACCCGTACCACTGCGGGTCGCACCGTGCGCGTCGGCCCCGGAGAAGTGGAGACCGTCCGGACGATGACGGACCGGATCGCCGGCATCCTCGACGAGCTGGGCGCCGCCCACGCCCGGCCGATGGCCGCCGCGTTCCTGGTCAACTCGGTCGGGCCCTGGCTCCAGGCGTCCGGCAGCGAGAAGGTGAAGGCCGACCTGCTGTCGGCCGCCGCCGACCTCACCTACCTCACCGGCTGGATGGCGATGTACGAGACCGCGCACGGCCTCGGCCAGAAGTACTACGTCCAAGCCCTCAAGCTCGCCCGCGAGGCCCAGGACCATGTGACGTACTGCCGCACCCTACGCGGCATGGCACTCCAAGCGTCCAACCTCGGCTACGGGCCGAAGGCACTGGAGCTGGCCGACTCGGCCGCCGAAGCCGCTCCGGCCTCCGGCCCTCGCCTGAGAGGGTGTTCGGTAGGGGAATCCCCCCAACTGTCCGGCTTTCACTGGCGCGGCACGGACTCGGTTCCAGGATCCCGTAGCGGCCGGGCCCGCGT